>CAYGRM010000010.1:33520-47031 GCA_964352225.1 uncultured Saprospiraceae bacterium
GTATCATGAAGATGCTCCTAATGATACTTCTACCATTACGATTGATTCCATGAGTCATCCATTCGATAATTATACGATGTTTAGCATATTTAATCTTCCTGAAGGGTGCATTGTTGAGGGTTCTGCTTTTGAATATGAAAATTTTAGAGCTCAACCTTCCATACTTCAAAGCAAGACTCAATTCTTATTCTTTACTGGATTTACTGATGATGAATGTCCGGATCCAAAAGGAATTGGAAAAATTGATCAACTCAATAATTCAATCATTATTGATTATAGTATTTCATCAAGAATGATAGATCCAGTCACCAACACAATTCCAAGAATAGATAAAAAATTTATTGGACAAAAAAATTAAAAAAAATGAAATACCTATATATATTTTTATTGATGCCTTTCTTAGGTTTCACCCGCTCGCACAGAGCCTACTGACTCGTGTGTTTTATTCCTGAAGCCTGAAAGATCGACGTGATGATCGTGGTGGAGACAGACGTCCTGATCGAAGAGACGACCGACGAAACTAATTCAGTTTAGTTATCTGCCTTCGGCAGATAAGTTAAAAATATAAAAACCTGCTTCGATTAAGTTCGGAGCAGGTTTTTTGTTTTATAAAAAAAATGAAATTTATATTTTACTCCTCCTCACACCCCAACAACTTAAACGCAAAATACTCCAACATTTTTTCCACCTCTCCATAGTCCTCTCCTTCCACACTTACGTCAGTCAATCGAGGCAAATGTTGCGCAAAATAAATATGATTATTCGCCATTTCAAAAAGATTACTCGCTAAGGCATTAGGATATTGAAAATCTGAATTAACCTCTGAAATCACCTCTGCCACTTTACTAGATAGATTTTTGTAGTTGCTAAAAAAACCTTCGGTATTGTCTTTATCTACTTCCTTGGTGTGGTATGCTTTTGTTCCTTCCGAAATGATCAATCGATGAAGTACACTTTCATTCACATACTCGATTGAAGGATTATCCTTGGAGGCAAATACAATCGTCTTGATGATAATTTTCAACTTTCGTGTCGAAGACTCAATATTTAAGGTATTGATATCAATCAAATAACTTACCCACTCCCAGTACCATGATACCAAGTAAGTTAATAGCAAGTGTTTATTTTCAAAATATCTATAAACAGACGCTTCGGTGGATTTCATCTGGATTGCTAGTTTTTTAAAATTAAAACTTTCGAATCCTATTTCATCTATCAGAAGAATGCTGTGCCTAATGATCCTTTGTCCAAGTGAAGACTCTTGAGGATCTCTTAAATACAATTTTTCGTTAAGACTTATTTTTATTCCGATTGCCATAGTAGTAAATCTATTTTTTTGTAAAAATACAAACTAATTGAACAAGTTAGGCTTTTTTTTGTTTTTGCTCTATAAATTATATTAATAGTATTGCTATTATCTCTAAAAGTTCACTATATTTGTTACGTAGTTTACTATTAAACAACGATAAGAAACTATTCCAAATCTTATTTTCTCAATAATCAATCATAGTAGGATTAAAATATTTGATAAATTCTTCCTCATGGTTTTAAAATTAAAATGATATGAGTCCATTTAAAAACGACGGATTTTTCAAAAATTTAAAGTATGATCTTCCCGCTTCCCTAATTGTATTTTTAGTAGCAGTCCCATTATGTTTAGGAATTGCCTTGGCTTCTGGAGCTCCTTTATTTTCCGGAATTATTGCAGGTATTGTAGGTGGTATTATTGCAGGGGTATTAAGTGGTTCTCAGCTGGGGGTTAGTGGTCCTGCTGCGGGGTTAGCAGTTATTGTTTTGACCGCAATTCAAGAGTTAGGTGCTTTCGAAATCTTCTTAGTGGCAGTAGTAATTGGAGGTATTTTTCAATTATTATTAGGTTATGCGAAAGCTGGGATTATTGGGTATTATTTTCCATCATCCGTAATTAAAGGAATGTTATCTGGGATTGGAATCATTATATTTTTAAAGCAAATTCCACACGCAGTTGGTTATGACAAAGATTATGAAGGTAGTTTAGCTTTCCAACAACCAGATGGTCACAATACTTTTTCTGAATTGTTCTACATGTTTGAAGCAATGAGTATGGGAGCAATTATCATTTCTTCTGTTTCTATTTTACTCTTGATTTTGTGGGAGCAACCTTTTATGAAAAAAATTAAAGTATTTCAGATTGTTCAAGGGCCATTAGTAGTAGTGGGATTAGGAATAGTATTGAATTTAGTTTTTCAAAATATTAATGGAATTTCACTTAGTGCAGAGCAAGTAGTGAGCATTCCAGTTGCTGATAGTATTGGAAGTTTTATCAATCAATTTACATTTCCTGATTTTAGAGCGATAAGCAATCCAGCCGTATGGATCACAGGGCTGACCATTGCAGTTGTAGCAAGTTTGGAAACTTTACTATGTTTGGAAGCGACTGACAAATTAGATCCTTTCAAGCGAGTGACCCCTGCTAATCAAGAACTAAAAGCTCAAGGAGTTGCCAATATTGTTTCTGGATTAATCGGAGGATTACCAATTACTCAAGTAATTGTAAGAAGTTCTACTAATATTCAATCAGGTGGTCGGACTAAAGCATCAGCCATTTTCCACGGATTTATTTTATTAGGTTCTGCCATGGCGATCCCAACTTTATTGAATTTAATTCCATTGGCAAGTTTGGCAGCGATCCTATTTTTAGTAGGTTACAAATTAGCTAAGCCATCTTTATTTAAGCAAATGTACTCACTAGGACAGACTCACTTTGTGCCATTTATGGTTACCATTTTAGGAATTGTGTTTACTGATTTATTGATGGGAATCGGAATGGGATTAGCTGTTGCTATTTTCTATGTATTATATAATAACTATAAAAAACCATTCTTATTCGAAGATAAGCATCTTAAAGATGGAATTATTCATTTAGCTCTTGCGGAGGATGTTACCTTCATCAACAAAGCGAGTATTCAACGAACATTGAGTCAAATCCCTGATGGT
The DNA here is from genome assembly GCA_964352225.1 of uncultured Saprospiraceae bacterium. Taxonomy (GTDB): domain Bacteria; phylum Bacteroidota; class Bacteroidia; order Chitinophagales; family Saprospiraceae; genus CAJQQY01. The sequence continues at coordinate 36,497 of CAYGRM010000010.1, forward strand.
TCGAAAGTAATTATTGATGCATCTAAATCTATTAATATCGACTTCGATGTTGTCGAAATTATTGAAGAATTTGAAATAAATGCTAAACATAGAAACATTGATCTAACCATTATTGAAAGAGAACGGAAGGGGGTGACCAATCAAGTAAATGAATTGGAAAATGCAATTGTTAATAACCTACTTCCAATGGATGAAAAAGAAGTAACTATTTAAGAGACTGAGATAATAAATTAGAAAATACTCTATGATTAAACTCCCTTTCTACCAAAGTAGAAAGGGAGTTTTTTTATGGCTTAATTATTTTTATCCTCTTTCAGGAAAATGTTCTTCACTTATCTGACCTTTATTTTCCTCAATATATTTGACTAAAGCTAAACTTGCAGGAGAAAGTTTTTTACCACTTCCATACGCTAAATTCCATTGAGTGACTATTGGTAATCCTGTCATTGGGATGATCTTCATTTTTGCTAATGTGAGTTCACCACCTATTCCAATCAAAGGCATAATTGAAAGTCCTAGTCCCGCTCTTACCGCTTGTTTGACAGCCTCATTAGAGACTAAATGCATCGTGCGAGATACTTGAATTCGGTTTTTATTTAGATAGGTTTCCATCGCGGCTCTAGTAGCGGAACCTTCTTCTCTAAATATTAAGGTGTACGCTCCTAATTTTTTTGCACTCATTTTCTTTGGCAAATCAGGATAACTTGTTGCGGCCACCAAGTGTAATTCATTTTTTATTAGGGGGATGGTTTCTAACGCTAAATTTTGAGGAATAACGGAAATTAAGGCAAAGTCAATAGTATTCTCCTTAAGATTTTCCACCACTTTGGTTTTGTTGGTCACATCTACCGAGATCGTTACTCCTGGATATTTACGCATAAATCCAGTTAAAAAATAAGGCATTACATACTTACCAGTTGAAGCCGTTGCAACCCTAATATGTCCCGTCAGAATCCCTTTAAATTGATCTACTGAGGCTTCTAGCCTATCTACTTTATCTAAGATTTCTGAAGCCAATTCTAAGATCTGAGTGCCAAAATTAGTTACATATAACTTCCTTCCAATCACTTCTGTCAAAGGAATTTCAAACTCATCTTGTAGCTTTTTTAACTGAATGGAGATCGCAGGTTGGGTCAAATAAAGAGCCTCTGAAGCCTTGGTAATACTACCATATTCACAAACTTTGGTAAAAATCCGTAATTGATGTAGCGTGTAATTCATAAACGATTATTTATACAATACATAAAAAACATAAATTTAAGTTAATTAAAATTAATTGCACCTTTGTCATGTCAAAAAAATTAATTCACTTTAAAATAAAAAAATCATGGTAGTCTCAGTATCAGAAACTTTCACACACAAAAACACTTGTACTCAAAAACAAAATTACAAGGAACAAGAGTTGGAAAAAGTAATCATGAAGATGATGAAAAAGAACGGAATCAGTTCTAAAAAAATCAAAAAATCTAAAGATGGCAAATTAGAACTTTGTAATACTTCTAATTTAAAATTACACAGTTTGATTTTACAAGCAGAAGAATTAGGACTAGAATTAAAATTAACTAAGCAAACACTTATTGAAATCAAATAAGCAATGTCGAGTTTATTCGAAAACGTAACTAACCCAGCTCTACTTTTTTTTATCCTAGGAATTTTGGCTGTTCAATTAAAAAATGATCTAAAAATTCCTGAAAACTCATCCAAATTTATTTCAATTTATTTATTATTATCGATTGGATTTAAAGGTGGAAATGAATTATCACACAATGTGATCGACAATACCATCTTAGGAAGTTTAGCTTTAGGTTTATTTTTAGCGTCCATTATTCCGATAGTTGCCTTCTTTATCCTAAAACAAAAAGTCAATATAAAAAACGCAGGAGCAATCGCTGCAGCGTATGGTTCAGTAAGTGCCGTTACATTTGTAACGGCCATTTCTTTCCTTGACTTTGAAGGCGTAAGTTTTGATGGATATATGATTGCCGTTATGGCCTTAATGGAGGCTCCAGCCATCGTACTTGGGATTCTTTTAATCCGAATGTTTAGCAAAGAAGATGAAAATCAAGATAATTCTTTCAAGAAAGTATTTAATCATTCTCTAAACAATGCAAGTGTATTTTTGATCCTCGGAAGTTTGGTTATTGGCTACCTAGCTAGTGACCAACAAGCAGAGGGAATCAAACCTTTTACTACTGATATTTTCAAAGGTTTTCTTTTAGTATTCCTTTTAGATATGGGAATAAGAGCTGGAAGTCAGCTGAATGAAATGAAAAAGAATGGATGGTTTATCTTTTTATTTGCCTGTATTATTCCATTCTTCAACGGATTATTAGCCTTAGGATTGGCATCCTTAGTGACTAGTTCCCCAGGCAACTTATTACTATTTTCAATCCTTGGTGCAGGAGCATCTTACATCGCAGTTCCTGCGGCGTTTAAGAATGCAGTTCCTGAAGCAAATCCAGGATTATATCTACCGATGGCTTTGGGAATTACATTCCCTGTAAATATAATTATCGGAATACCTTTTTACTATAATATTATAAAAAGTATGGCGGTACTCGCTTAATCTACTTTCAAATAACTATTTAAAATTAACTTTTTTAGCAACTGTTATTAATTCAAAAAAATCATAAGAAATGAATAGTCTACTTTTATTCGTGAATTCAGCTACTCAAAGTAGCAGTAACAATGAGCTTATACCATTATTGATGGGCAAGTTAGCAATTGGCTTAGCAATCTTCTCTATGCTATTTTTAATCAGTAAATTATCTGCAGCTGCTGATAAGCAGCAGACCCAATTGCGCAATAAAATTTAAATACGTATACACCTCTACCGATACTCACAACTTAGCTACTTAAAATTTTTATTTTAAGTCAACTAATTAGAGTTAGGAGTGTTATGATAATATATGTCTTACTGCTCAATTAAGAAAAAAGAGATGTCAGAAAAATGAAATAATTGACCAAGACATATTTCAACTAGGATTTTCAATCTGAATATATTTTCAACCGCAATTCCACTTTTAAGCGAAGTGGGCTTGCGGTTTTTTTTTTGGGGAAAAACTAAAAATTTAGATGAGGCTATTTCGATTTTAAAATAGTTTTGAAAGAACTTTATCTACTGTATTAAAAGAGAATAATGAACTGATTTCTATTTTTGTAAAAACGTTAAAAACGGCGAAAGGAAATTTGGAGAAGGAAAAGAATAATAGAAGATAGATTTTTTTTGAATATCGATATTCGATATTCCCAAAAAAGAACCTCCCCGCAAAACTAAATCTGCGGAGAGGATTTCCCAAAAACCGATCTTAAAGCATTCTTAAACCGGCTCTAGCACCTAATCATTAAAAACATCTAAATTCTTTTCGAGTCATTTTTTTCTCAAAAAATCAAACTCGTGTTTCTTTATTTTTCAAGGTGGGGGAAAGTAATCTGCCGTTTGGCAGATCACTTTATGGGGAAAAATAATTTGTATTTTAATCTACCAAGATCATTTTTTTGGTAGCTGTATTATTGTTCGTTTCCATTTGATAATATAAAATTCCAGTTCCATTCAACTCATTATTATTGACATTGACTTCGTGATAACCTTTCGTAAAATCTCCTTCGATCAATTTTAATACTCGACCTGTCGCATCAAATATTTTCAAACTCACCACACTCGCTTCTGGTAAATTAAAACCAATCATCGTTTCATTTTTAAATGGATTCGGTGTATTTTGATACAAGACAAATGCGCTTGCGTTGATCGTTCCTCCCGTATAATTTAACTTCACATCGAATAATTCTGATTCTCCAGAATACGCTTCCGCAGTTGTGTATCGATTGGTCAAGATCAAGGCATCACTTAATTGAGTAGCTTGATTGGCAAATAATTTTAAAGAAAATAAAACTTCCCCATCTGCTACTTTTACCGCACTCGAATGATTCCAGCTGGTGGTCAAAATTCCTTCATCAATCTTGGTAAAACCAAAATTAGTTTCATTCAAATTCTCCAACTGTGACTCCACATCAAGTAGCGTTACATCTTTAAATTCTAACGCAAACTGATAACCGATAGCATTAAAATCTTTTGCGATGAAATCAACGCTAAAGGTTTCGCCCTCTTTTATTTTTTTATTTTCTAAATTAAAAATGAGCGTTCCCTCCACATTTCTTGAATCTGTTCCTAATAAAGTATTTGGCGAAGCCGAACCATTGACGTCACCTATTTTTATTCCGACAAAATCTGCTTGAGCACTTTCCGTTAAGTTTTCAAATTCCGCAGTCTCAGGGAAAGTCGTTTGAAAAGGATTGGCTGAATTATCAAAAACGAAATCTGATGGGACAAATCTCCATGAAGTATTATTTTCTAACTCATCATCAATGTGCAAAATTAACGCTCGTAATTTCACAATATCCAAAGTCGTCACCGACTCAGAATGGTTAGCATCAGCAGCAATTATTTTATAAGGAGAATCCAATAATTCAAGTCCTAAAATATGCTTTGAAATCAAAACCAAATCGAAAGTGGTCACTCCGTTCAAGTAATTCATATTTTTTTCAGGGGTAACTGAATAATCTCCACCTGGCTCCAAAGGAGTAAAAATATAATTTCCATCCATTTCAGTTATTGCAGGAGGAATACCTGCCCCACCTAATTGGACAGTTACGTCTTCTACCATTTCTTGGTTTTCAGTTTCTACTTGACCAAAAATAGACAAGGCAGATGGTAATCCACAAACTCCGCTTGGATCTTGAACTGAAATTAAAGTGGAACAAAAATCTTGATTTCCTTCCTCGTCAGTCACCCATATTTCAATTGGAAAAATTCCATTAGCCGTAATATCTCCGCATGAAATCACTAAACTATCCTGATTCACATCTGAAGAAAAAGAGAATTGCAAATTTGGATATCCAGAACAATTATCATAGCTACTTCCTGATTCAAAATCTGTCGCCCAAATCGTCACATCACCTGATGTTGGCATTACAACTGTTGCCAAACCAAGGATACAAACTGGGGTTGGTTTTTTAGCGTCTTTAACAATAAAGTTATTTTCGCAAGAAGTGAAATTTCCACATCCATCAGAAACGGTAAAAGTCAGCGAGTAAGAACCATTATTAAATAGACCAGAGGCTTCCGTTCCATTTCCAGAAATTCCATTGCTAAATTCCCAGGTTGTTTCTAAGTCAGCCTCGGCAGTACAATCATCTGAAGCTTCAATATTAAATGTGGCTAGGGTTGCTCCACAATCTTCTTCATAATTTTCAACCACCGCTGGAATATTGCAAACATCAATTACTGGAGCAGAAGAATTATTAATTTTCACTACTTGAGTATAGTGCCAAACTCCAGGCCCAGGTATAGTTGGATCTGTATTTGGTTCTGCTTGGCACCAATCAACTACATGCCACTTTCTTAAAATTTTCACACATGCTGGTGCTTGAATTTCTAGGTAAGTATCGGTGTAACCAACTGCAATAAAATCACAAGCATCTTCATGCAAAACAGGTCGATCATAAGGAGATGGTAATTGGTCAGGTTCGAGTCCTACGCCACAAGTGATTCCTGTATAATCTACTGGCCAATCGACATCATCAGTTGGATCATTATTATTATTTGGATTGATATAAAATGGTTCGTCGTTTTCTACATAAATCATTTGAATACAAGAAGCGGTTAATCCTTCATTATCAGTAGCTGTCCAAACTCTGGTAATCTCTCCCACTCCTCCACACCCAATATTTACATTACTATCAACATACGCAACTGAAGGATTTCCACAATTATCGGTCGCCGTCGCCTCTCCTGTCAAGGAAAGATCTTCATAATCATCATCGCAAAAAACAGTAATGTCAGCTGGACAAGTAACAATTGGATTAAGTTTATCTTGGACATCTACATTCACCATGCAAGAGTTAACATTACCTTTTGCATCCTTTACTCTTAATTCGACTAAGACATCACCTTCCAAATCACAGCATGAAAAAGGTACCGTATCTGCAAAATCAGTTGCGTTATTTCCAGCACAATTTGGATTGTCCATCCTTCGAACTTTGTACTCTACGATACCACAATTATCAAGACTACCATCATCAAAAGTCATTGCATTCGACAAAGCTGTTCCATCGTACCCCAAAGCAACTACTGTATTAATATCGCAAATAGCAGTTGGAGCAAAATCGTCTTCTATCGTCAAAATCAAAGAATAAAATGATTCATTTCCACAAGCATCAGTTGCATAATAAGTAATCGTATGATTACCTATTGGAGCATTTACCAATAATCCCCCATTCCCAATTATATCTCCAAAAGGTGTCTCAATATATACATCAAAACTATTTCCAGAACAGTTGTCAGATAATCCTATGGCTGGTAAAGGTACATTAGCAGCACAACTACTAGAATTTGTTCCAGCAGAAATATTGGCTAATGGCTGTATTGTTGGCCCAGTAGTGTCTAATACTTTTATGATCTGAATTTTAGTATCAATTGCATTCGCACACCAATCAGTAACCACCCACTCTCTATAAATTTTATAACTTCCTTCGCAGATTGGAATCACTTGATCTTCATAAGTATAATCTAAATTAAAACAAGTAGTCCCAGTTGGAGTTCCTGTAAATACTGGATCAGAGTTATCCTGACAATCAATATCAATATTTGCAGGATAACCTACATCAGCCAAAGTTCCACGCTCGATGGAGATCGTTTGAATACAAGTTGCAGTATTCCCACTACCATCAACTGCGGTGTGGGTTCGAGTAATTATTGTTTGATATTGTCCATTACATTGATTGTCTTGCACTTGATCTTGGAAAGTAACTGTAGCTGTTCCACATGCATCAGATGCAAATATTGGTCCTGGCAAAGGATCGTTACATTCCAAAATCACCACATTCTGACAAGTAATAATTGGAGGAGTTTTGTCTTCTACAAAAATTAACCCTGAACATGAGTTACTCGGTCCAGTCACCGTAACACTTAACGTCAAACCAATATGGCTAGAATTTAAATTAGCTGGCAATCCTGAATTGGTAAAAGTGACGTTGAAAACATTATAGTTGCTGTATGAGCCTTCCAAAATTTGGTCTGCACCGACCGTCGCTTGGCAATTTTCATCAAGGGTAATATTTACCAAATTATTACAAGTCATAGATTGTGCATGAGCCAACTGCGCACTAAAAATAAACGCCAAAAACATCATCCAATATGATGCTTGAAAACCAATCTTTTTTCTAGGTGTAAAAGTGTTTGTATTCATGGATTAAAGTGTTTGTTCGTGTCTCAATATTTCAAAAAGGGGAATTAAAATAATGCTATAGTCTTGGCATACAATTTTTTTAAAGTCGAATTCGGAACCCCAAATTCATTTCCTGCTTTATTTAAATTTTTCAAAAGTGATTCTTCTAATGGAAATCCATTTCTTTTAATATCCACAGAAACCAACCAATAATATCGATATTGCAACCCTCTCGAAAAATCATTATTCATCTTATCCATTTCTTCAATTAAAGCTGAAAAGGCTGCATCCTCATCAAAGGTTCCATTAGGATATGCTTCGACATCAAGCTGATTAGCAAGGATGTAAATCGAGTTGGATGCATTTAAAGATTCTTGGGCTTGGGTTTGCGTGAAACTAAAAATTAGCGCTAAACTGAAAACTGCTAATTTTAAAGTCAATGAAAATTTGCGTTTATTTTTTCTATCTCTAGGGATCATAATGTTTGTTTTTTGAGCTTAAAATATGTAATCATGTTAGCCTAAGTGAAGGATAAGTCTTTAGGGAAAATCATATCACTCACCAATTATTCCATTGCCTATTTTTTCAAAAAAGGAGATTAACCTTTCTGATTTATTCTTTGAAAAAATCCAAAGAGAAATTATTTAGTTGTTTTAAGAATTCCGGATCGCTTAAAATTGGAGGGAAGCTGGATACATTTCTTTTGCATCAATGGAATCATGTCGGAGTTGGGAAAAATCGATTTGAGGGAAAGTTAGATATGGAAAAATAATTTCTCCTATTCGCTAAAATCTGCTTTAGAGATCATTTTAACATTACAAATGTAAGGCAAAAACGAATTTCACAACATACCTTTAAATTGGTATTTTAAATATTATAAAAATTTAATAGCTAATTTTTTTTCAAAAATAACCTCTCCCAAAATTTCTTTCAGGAAGAGGTTATAAATCCCAAAAACCGGTTACTGAGTAATATTTTTACTAAGTAATTTTTCGACGATGACTAGTCGTTTTCTTTGTTTTAAAAAAAAAGCCCCTCTCGGAATTAACCGAAGTTTTAACCGAGAAGAGGCAAATCCCAAAAACCGGTTACTGAGTATATCTTCGAATATCCAATGATGAAGTTTGCTACCATTATTTTGTATTCCTTGGAGATTGGATATTCGTTTTTCATTTTTTTCTAAAAATAACCTCTCCCAAAATTTCTCTCGGGAAGAGGTTATAAATCCCAAAAACCGGTTACTGAGTAATATTTTTACTAAGTAATTTTTCGACGATGACTAGTCGTTTTCTTTGTTTTAAAAAAAAAGCCCCTCTCGGAATTAACCGAAGTTTTAACCGAGAAGAGGCAAATCCCAAAAACCGGTTACTGAGTATATCTTCGAATATCCAATATTCAACGTTTCGCTAAGGAATTCTCAATGTTGAAGTTGTTCAACAAGGTTGTTCAATTCTTTATTTGGATACTCATTATTAATTTTTATGCTTTGTGGATGGTTAAAAATATCATTAGAACACCAGTCAACGACTGTCCATTTTCGTATGATACTCCATCCTCCATCACTAGTTTTTATTATTTGATCTTGATAAGAACTTGAAAAATTATGCAAACCTTGATCGGTAAGATCTATTCCGTACAAAGTTGGATAGCCTGTTTCTGATGGTTGTAATCCTTCGTTGGAAAAATTAGAATCAGATAGGTTAATATTATTTAAGTCCGTCGGAAACTGAATAGTCGTTCCTTTCGCCTTTTCTATAAAAATATTTTGAACACAAGTTTGTTGATTTCCACTTCCATCAGTTGCCGTCCAAATTCTGTTAATTTTTTTCAAATAGTCTGCATGCAAACAATTATAATCTTCCTCTGAATCCTGAAAAGTTAAGGTTGGAGTTCCATAATTATCGGTGGTGGAAGCAAGCGAATTATGGTAAATATTAGCTAGTTGATCAGGTGAAATAGGTTCTGTACAATTAAGGATTAATTCTGTACACGAAACATTTGGCTTTATTTCATCTTCGATCAAAACATTTCCCCAACAAGTATTTACCGTTCCATTTGAATAATATTGCCTTACAGTATATTTTACATTTTGGCCAATAAAAGAACTGTCTAAAAGTGATGAAGTAGTCGCAACGATAGATTCATTTTGGTTTACTTCAAGATAAACTGGACGTCCTCCTACAATTTCTACACTAACTTTTTCTACCTCCTGAAAGCACATTTCATCATATCTTTTTTCCCAAATCGCTACTGGATCAATTAGTACATATCCACTTCCATCAAGTGACATCTTGAATTGACGATTACAACTTTCCTGACAAGGATCAGAAATAATTACTTCGGCTGAAGCATTGATCGTTCCGCTAGTAACTGTAACTATGGCTACTCCTACTCTTAGGAATTTTTTGATGGCGTGTAAAATATGTTTTGTCATGGAGTCTAAAGGCTTTTGGTATAAGATTAAGTTTTTCATCAAAAAACCTTACTCTTTTTTGTATCATAAAAAAATTGCACCCTTCCAAGGAAAGAGAAATAACAAGTTATTTACGTCAACTAAAAAACCTAAAAAATACTTTACGACTGGAAAAAATAAGTAGAAATCGCAGAAGAGAAAGAAGGAAAATAAAGTTCTTCTGGTAACTAAAAAGAAGTCAATGATAATAAAAATTGTTTTTTATTGGAGGGAAAATTTAAGTGTTGGTTCATTGAAGAGGGCTCCTCAAGTATGTTTTTCTTTGAATAGTGTAAAGTGTTTGCTTATAGTGTTTAGGTTTTGGTAATTTGAAAATTTTGTAAGTAAGATTCTTTTCCTAAGCTATTTTTAAAGCTTAATTGAACGTGTGTTTCTTTTGTTTTAATTATGATTCAAAATTACATTTTAAAGTTACGCAACGCCATACCTCCGAATCGGTATTTTTCATATAGCTAAAATTTAGTTGTATTCAGATGAGTAACAAAATTAAAGAAGCCTCTCCAACTAGGTTAGAGAGGCTTATCCCAAATACCGAATATTGAAACAATTAAAACCAATTTAATATCTTGAAACTCTTAAAATTAGAGTTTGTAATTACATTGTTATATCGAGGGGAAAAATTGGGAGGATTTTTAAGTGTAAGTTCAGAATGTTTGTTTGTTGAAAAAGTGTTTAAAGTTAGTGTTTGTTTTTTGTCTTGATTTAAAAGTGTAAGTGTAAGATTTTCCTAAGCTAGGTGTTTTTTCGAAGTGTGTTTTCGAAGTGTTTTTTGATGCTTATTTGTTTGTGTGTTTGATGATTTAAAATTACAACTTAATCCAGCGCAGCGCCATACC
>CAYGRM010000011.1:0-42429 GCA_964352225.1 uncultured Saprospiraceae bacterium
CCACCACCGCCGCCGCCACCAGTAATTGAAGAGGTTCCTGAAGAAGAAATCATGGAAGAAGATGAACCTGAATTTGCAGACATGGATATCGATGAAGATGAGGTTGTAGAAGTTGCAGAAGAAGAACCTGTAGCAGAAGAACCAGAAGTAGAAGAGGTAGTAGAAGAACCAGAAGAAGAAACAATCTTTAAAGTAGTAGAAGATATGCCTCGTTTTCCTGGCTGTGAAGGGCAAGGAAAAAGTAAAGCAGAGTTAAAAGAATGTTCTGACGCAGAGATGTTGAAATTTATTTATAGTAATATCAAGTATCCTGCTGTTGCTCGTGAAAACGGAATTGAAGGTAGAGCTATTCTTAAATTCATGGTTGACAAAGATGGTTCTGTAAGTAAAGTTCAAGTTCTTAGAGATCCGGGAGGAGGGACTGGAAAAGAAGCGGAACGTGTAGTTCAATTGATGAACAGTATGGGACAAAAATGGGTTCCAGGAAAACAAAGAGGAAAACCTGTAAAAGTTTGGTTTACTCTTCCGGTAAGTTTCAAATTACAAGGATAATTTTTTTCCTACAGATTAATAGTAAAAAAACGGTTGCTTCGAATATCTTGAAGCAACCGTTTTTCGTTTATTTTGTACTGATGCACTCGAGCAGGAGCTTCGAAATACAAATTAAATCTTGTTTTAATCTTTAAAAAAGTACATCTTACGAAAACGCAACTATGGCAACTTTTAACCACCTCTAGCGTTTTCTTATTATAAAAATAAATACCAAAATGCGGATACTACTAATTATACTTTTAGCTTTTTCAACACCTTTGTTTGGTCAAGGGCAGCCTGGGAATAATGATTCCAAACTAGCACAGCAATATTATGTGGACGGAGAGTTTGAAAAAGCTAGCGTTTTATATGAAAAATTATTCAACCTAAATGATAGAAATGATTACTATCTTAATCGATATATGGATTGTATGTTGGCTTTAGAAAGATATTCGGAAGCCGAAAAAGTAATCAAAAAACAACTCAAGAAAGATCCAAAACAGGTTCAACTCTATGTGACTTATGGAAATCTTTATGAAAGACAATATAAAGATGACGAAGCCATAAAACAATATGAAAAAGCTATCAAAAAATTACCTGCTGATCGATTTGCTATCACTCGTCTTGCCAATGCTTTTATTAATTTGACAAAGTATGACCTCGCTATTCAAGCCTATGAAAAGGGAGCAAGCATTCTAAAAGATAACAATATTTTTGCCTATAACTTAGGTGACTTGTACCGAAGAAAAGGTGATACAGAAAAGATGATTACAAGCTACCTCAATAGTTTGGCTCACAACCCAAGTCGCTTAAGTTCGATGAAAGTCCTTTTTCAAAAATACTTGAGTGATGATGATTTTACAGAATTACAAATTCAATTATATACTAGAATTCAAGATAGTGATGAAATTGTAGCTTATCCTGAATTATTAATCTGGGTTTTTCTCCAAAAGAAAGATTACCAAAACGCTTTTCGTCAAGTGAAGGCATTAGACAGAAGATTAAAAGAAAATGGTGGAAGAATTTACCGCTTAGCTGAAATAGCAGCCAATGATAAAGATTATGATGCCGCGATTATAGCATACGATTATATTGTTGCTGAAAAGGGGCACATGTCAAGCTATTATATTGAATCGAAAAGAGAATCCTTGACTTGCAAAAGAAAAAAATTGACTGAAGGGTTTAATTATACTAAGGAAGATTTAAAAACGCTAGAAACTGAATATGAATCTTTTTTAGAAGAATTTGGAAAGAGAAAATCAACGGCAACAATTATAGCAGAACTAGCAGATTTGGAAGCATTTTACTTAAACGATTTGGATAAAGCAATCTCTTTGTTGCAAGAAATGATTGAGTATAATGGATTAAATCGATATATTTTGGCTAAAGGGAAATTGAGTTTAGCTGATTTTTATTTGATGAAGGGAGAAGTTTGGGAGTCGACATTATTGTATTCGCAAGTAGATAAAGAATTCAAAGATGATATTCTGGGGCATGAAGCTCGTTTTAGAAATGCTAAACTTTCTTATTATGCTGGTGACTACCAATGGGCACAAGCACAGTTTGATATTTTGAAAGCATCCACTTCCAAATTAATTGCTAATGATGCTTTAGATTTATCCATTTTCATTATGGATAATTTAGGTTTGGATACTATTGCAACTCCAATTACAATGTACTCTCAAGCAGAATTATTGGTTTTCCAAAATCGTTTTGAAGATGCATTTGTCAAATTAGATTCTTTGGAAACAATGTTTCCTGGGCATACTTTGCAGGATGACATGCTTTATTTAGAAGCAAAAATCCTGGTCAGAAAACGTGAATACCAAAAAGCAGAAACCATCTATCAAAAAATAATTGACAATCATATTGAAGAAATCCGAGCAGATAATGCCATGTTTGAATTGGCCAATCTTTATGAAAATCAACTTAATGATGTTGCCAAAGCCCAAGCTTTGTACGAACGAATTTTTATCGATTTTTCAGGAAGTACCTTTGCAGTTGAAGCTCGAAAACGATTTAGAATTTTAAGAGGAGATACGGTTCAATAAAAGATCGCTGCGCTGTCAGAGGTCAGACCAGTCGTTGCACTCCTTGACAGAAGACAGACTGACGATTACAATCTGAAATAAAATGCAAAAATGCTCTCGCCAGTCTGTCTTTTGACAGTAAGCATAGCGCACGATCTGACCTCTGACAGCGAAGCGATCTTTTCTATAAAAATGAATGATGAAAAAAATATTTTACAACGTAACGGTCATGATTGAACATGCCTCTCACGAAGAATGGCTCAAATGGATGAAAGAAGTTCATGTCCCTGATGTGATGAAAACAGGGATGTTTTTGGAAAGTAAAATCTGCAGATTATTAGGAAGTGACGAAACAGATGGCTTGACTTATTCCGTTCAATATATCGCTCCCAACATGGAAACTTTTCAAAAATATCAAGAGCAATTTGCACCAGCTTTGCAAAAAGATCATACTGATCGATACGAAGGAAAATATGTTGCTTTCCGTTCCATAATGGAAGTTAACGATGAGTTTTAGAAAAGACCGCTACGCTGTCAGAGGTCAAACCATTACTATCTATGTTTATTTTAGTTAGAAACTGAAATAGATAATAATCGTCAGTCTGACCTCTGTCAGTCACCAAAGGTGACGATCTGACCTCTTACAGCGTAGCGGTCTTTTTTTACGCTCTAAACATCCATTTCCCGATCTCCTTAAATGTTACCTTCTTTCCATACATCAAAATTCCAACTCGATATATTCGGGCAGAAAGCCAAACGAAAAATATACACGTCGCAATCAACACCACTACCGACAAGGCAATCTGCCAAGCAGGTGGTGAAAATGCCAATCTCGAGGGCATAACAATTGGAGAAAATAATGGAAAAATCGAAGCCCATACCGCCAAACTACTATTAGGTGATTTGATAGCAACCATCATAATGTATAAAGCCAAAATTACCGGAATCGTAATTGGAATAGTTAACGCTTGTCCTTCTCCCAAATCATCTCCCATCGCAGAACCAACCGCTGCAAAAAGAGAAGCATATAAAAAGTATCCACCTAAAAAGTAAAGAACAAAAAGAGGTGCAATTAACCACCAATTTTGAGATTTCAATTCCGCCATGATTTGAATCGCATAAAGTTGCATTTCATCTTGATCCACATTTGCTCCAGACATTCCAGCAGCTCCTTCATTCATTGCTTCAGGATCAAATCCAAAAATCAATTGAACAGCAATACTAATCAATGGAATCAAAATAGCCCAAATTGCTACTTGCGTCAACCCTACTCCACCGACTCCGATAATTTTTCCCATCATCAGTTGGAAAGGTTTTACAGACGAAATCATCACTTCCACAATTCGATTGACTTTCTCCTCCATGACTGAACGCATCACCATCATTCCATAAATAAATACCGTGATATACATAATGAATCCCATAAATCCACCTAGAGCAGCACCTACTCCTGCTTTCATTGAAGTATCTTTTTCTTCATTCAAAATAGAGCGAGGACTTAAACTTATGGTGCCTTCCAAAGCTTCCAGTTGTTTCTTATCTAAGCCTAATTCTTTGATTTTATATTCTCTAAAAAATCGATCTAAGCTCTTCTCTATTTTCAATTTAGAATCAATATCTAATTCATTATTTGAATAAAAATAATTGATTTCAATATCTTTATCATATAAGTTCTTGACGATAGGAATCGCAATCACTCCAGAGTATTTCTCATCTTCCACATCTTTTTTCAACTCTTCCAAATCTTTTTGAGGTTTGGAAAAAGTAATTGATTTCGTATTTGGAATTTTTGAAACACTTAAAACATTTCCTGGATCACTTATCGCAATCTGTTTCACATCTCCATCTTCATAGGAAAAAATAAAACCGACTACAATAAAAAATAATCCAAAAGCTATTGGGGTAAGAATGGTCGCTAGAATAAATGATCGCTTTTTTACTCGAGTCAGATATTCGCGTTGTACGATGAGCCAAAGTTTATTCATGCTTAATTAGTTATTTTTTCTTGATTAGATGATTCTACTTTTCTAATAAAAATTTCATTTAAAGTAGGAAGGATTTCATTGAAAGAATGTATGTGAACATCCTTTTGGATCAAGTGTCGAAGCAAAGCATTCGAGTCGTCACCTTCTTTTAATTGAACGGTGATGGACTGATCTTTCTGACTGATGATATTGGTTTGTGCCAAAGCATCAGCTGGAAGTTCGCCATCAAAATCTATTTTAAATAAATTTTCTTTGTATTGATTTTTAACATCTTTAACCGAGCCTTCGAGCACATTTTTCCCTTGATTAATCAACACTATAAATTCACAAACCTCTTCCACTTGCTCCATTCTATGTGTCGAAAAAATAATACTCGTTCCATTGCGATGCAACTCATCAATTTCATCTTTAATCAAATTCGTATTGATTGGATCCAGACCTGAAAACGGTTCATCCAAAATCAACAATCCAGGTCGATGAACAACCGTAGATATAAATTGGATCTTCTGCTGCATTCCTTTTGAAAGCTCTTCCACCTTTTTATCCCACCAATTTTCGATTCCAAATTTTTCAAACCAAGATTTGATTTCTCGCAAAGCATCAGTTTTTGACAATCCTTTGAGCCGAGCTAAATAGATGAGATGTTCCCCCACTTTCATTTTTTTATACAAACCACGTTCCTCAGGCATGTATCCAATTTTGGAAGGATGGTTTGCATTGAGTTGTTCACCTTTGTAAAGTACTACTCCGCTATCAGCTTGAGTAATCGTAGTAATGATTCTGATGAGGGAAGTTTTACCTGCACCATTAGGCCCAAGCATTCCGAAGACACAACCTTTAGGCATGTTGAAACTCACCCCATCAACAGCAACGTGCTTGTCGTAAGTCTTTCTTACATTTTCTAAACTTAAAATATTCATAAATTTATTTGATCAGTTGGTTCTTAAACAAACTCGTTTTTGAGTGAACGAGCTTAGTCCATAATAAAAATATTTTTTGTATCGATAGTTCTCATTTGAGAAATCAATAATAGAAATTAAAACTCATAAAATGGAATAAAAATCTATGAGTGATTTCTTTTTTCGGATAAAAAAATGGAATTTCATTTATTAAGTCAAGATCATTCCATCCAAATCGAAAGATAAACATATAATTTAAAACAGTATATTTTGTCAAAAAAAATAACATCAAAATGGTTTATTATCGTCAACCCAAAAGCAAATGGTGGTCGGTTAGAAAGCCAATGGAAAAACATCCAACAATGTTTAACGGACAACAATATTGATTTTTTTGATAAAAAAACTACCCACCAAAATCACGCAACGGAATTGGCAAAAGAAGCTATCCAAAATGGTTTTAGAAAAATAATCGCAGTTGGCGGAGATGGAACGGGAAATGAAGTTGCTAATGGAATTTTACAACAACAAATAATCCCTTCAGCTGAAATCACCTTTGCACTTTTGCCAGTTGGAACAGGTAATGATTGGATCAAAACTCATAAAATTCCCAAAGATTTAAATACTTGGATCGAAATTTTGAAAAAAGAAAAAACCATCTTCCAAGATGCAGGATTTATCAGTTGTATTTTTAATGAAAAAAAAATAGAACGGTATTTTATTAATGTAGCCGGAATGGCCTATGACGCATTTGGCGTCCAGTTATCTGAAGGCAAAAATTGGCGTTTTCCCAAAATCCAATACTTACTTCTCGCACTTCGAGGTTTATTTAAATATAAGATTCACCGAGCTAAATTAATTTTTAATGATAAAGAAGTCGTCGATTTCTTTTACATCATCAATGTGGGGATTTGCAAATATTCAGGTGGAGGAATGCAATTAGTTCCTCATGCTATTCCTGACGATGGACAATTTGCCCTCACCTTTGCAAGAAAGCTTTCGAAGTTGGCCGTTATTTTAAATACATACCGTTTTTATAATGCTTCGCTTTTGCAACACTCAAAAGTGGAAGGTTTTTTTACAAAAAAAGTTAGAGTGGAAACCATGGATAACGAAGCAACAGGGGTGGAAGTAGATGGAGAATATATTGGTGAAACACCCGTAGAATTTTCAATTTTGCCGAAGGCTTTAAAGATTGTTGTTCCTTGATAGACCTCATCCTTAAACTCTTCTCCTAAGTATGAGAGGGTTATGGATGAGGTGTAATTGCGAATTTTCGCACCCAGATATCCAAAATTCATTATATTTCCCTCAAAAACCCCTTTAAAAATAGAGGCAAATCGCTCAAAACGTTCCCTATTTTTTTAATTTCCAAATATTCAAAAAATAAAGAATTAACTCCACTAGAAAATCCTTATCTTTGCGCCGCTTTTTTAACCGGCCTTCAAGATCTAATTGTTGGCAATAAATTAAATTTAGATGGCAAATACATCAGAAATCAGAAACGGATTATGCATTGAGCACAGCAACGATATCTATACTGTTGTTGAGTTTCTTCATGTAAAACCAGGAAAAGGACCTGCCTTTGTTCGTACAAAATTGAAAAGTTTGACCAATGGAAAAGTGATTGATAACACCTGGCCTTCAAGTCATAAAATTGATATCGTTAGAGTCGAAAGAAGGAACTATCAATTTTTGTATCAAGATGAAATGGGTTATAATTTCATGGATAAGGATACTTACGAACAAATCAGTATTCAGGAAGATATGATCTCAAACCCTAAATTATTGAAAGAAGGAAGCTCTGTTGAAATGCTTTTTCATGCAGAAAAAGAAATCCCTTTGACCATTGAGCAACCTCAATACATCGTACTAGAAGTTACCCAGACCGAGCCAGGGCTAAAAGGGAATACAGCTACTAATGCATCTAAACCTGCAATTGTAGAAACTGGTGCAGAAATCAAAGTTCCTCTTTTTATCACCGAAGGTGAAAAAATAAAAATAGATACACGTACCGCAAGTTACGTAGAGAGAGCCAAATAGTTAAGTGGTTTTTAATCACTTAAATTTTCGATTCTAAATATTTTGTCTAACTTAGTTTTGTACTTGATATATGTTTATTTTTTCTAAAAACTAAACATATCAGGCACTCATTAGTTATAAAAAGAAACATCAATACGAACGTACTTAATAACCAAAGAGCAATATGAAATTTAATGAAATTCAAGAGCTCATCAAGCTCATTACTAAATCTAATCTTACAGAATTCAAATTAAAAGAAGGTGATTTCGAACTTTCTATTCGTACCAAGAAATATGGAAAAGTACGAGCTAGAGATTTTCAAGCCCTACAATCTGCACCTCAGGTGGTTTCGGTTCCTTCAGCTATGCCAACTCCTCCTGCTGCCGCAGCTCCAGCGCCTGCCGCGCCCGCAGCCGCAGCTCCTACTCCAGCAGAAGCTCCTGAGAGTAAAAGCTCAAATACTTTAGTAATCAAATCCCCAATTGTAGGTACTTTTTATCGTTCCTCAGGGCCAGATAAAGACTCATTTGTTGGAATTGGTTCAATCGTAGAAGTAGGAACAGTAGTTTGTATCGTAGAAGCCATGAAACTATTCAATGAAATTGAATCAGAAGTAAGTGGTAAAATTGTTAAGATTCTAGTTGATAATGAATCACCTGTTCAATACGATCAACCCTTATTTGAAGTAGAACCTATTTAGTCTAATCAATGATTTAATTGCGAAGTGATTAATGGGTAAATGTAATTAACTGTCTACTCAATCATTTTGCATGCTTTCATTTTATCCAAGAATAGTATGTTTAAAAAAATACTCATCGCTAATCGGGGAGAAATTGCCTTGCGAGTTATCAGAACTTGTAAAGAAATGGGAATCAAAACCGTTGCAGTTTACTCTACCGCAGATAAAGATAGTCTTCATGTAAGGTTTGCTGACGAAGCAGTTTGTATCGGACCAGCATCATCTGCTGAATCTTACTTAAGTATTCCTAGAATCATGGCTGCCGTTGAAATCACCAATGCCGATGCTTTGCATCCTGGCTACGGTTTTCTAGCTGAAAATGCTGATTTTGCGGAAGTTTGTGCTGAATACGGCATCAAGTTTATTGGCCCAACTCCTGAACACATTCGGAAAATGGGAGATAAAATTACCGCCAAAGAAACTATGATCAAAGCAGGTGTTCCTGTGGTTCCTGGTTCTGGCGGTTTGCTAAAAGATTTGAAGTCAGGACTAAAATTAGCTGACGAAATCGGTTACCCTATCATCCTCAAAGCTACCGCTGGTGGTGGTGGAAAAGGAATGAGAATCGTTTGGAAACCAGATAACTTTCAAGAAGCTTGGGATCAAGCTAAGAAAGAAGCTAAAGCATCATTTACGAATGATGGAATTTATATTGAAAAATTTATCGAAGAACCTCGTCATATCGAAATCCAAATCGCTTCTGATCAAACGGGTAAAGCTTGTCACTTATCAGAAAGAGATTGTTCGATTCAGCGCCGTCATCAAAAATTAGTCGAAGAAGCGCCTTCTCCATTTATGACTAAAGCACTTCGTAAAAAAATGGGCGAAGCAGCCATCCTAGCTGCGGAATATATTGGTTACGAAGGTGTCGGAACAGTAGAGTTTTTGGTAGACAAACATAAAAACTTCTACTTCATGGAAATGAATACTCGGATCCAAGTAGAACACACCGTTACTGAAGAAGTAATCGATCACGACTTGATCAAAGAGCAAATAAAAATTGCCGCGGGTGAACCAATTTCTGGAAAAAATTATATCCCTTCTATGCATGCCATCGAATGTCGAATCAATGCAGAAGATGTATTCAAAAATTTCCGTCCATCACCTGGAAAAATTACCTCTTTCCATAGTGCCAAAGGTCACGGAGTTCGAGTAGATACACATGTATATGCAGGTTATGAAATTCCACCTTACTATGATTCGATGATTGCAAAATTGATTTGTCGAGCTCAAACAAGAGAGGAATGTATCAAAAAAATGAAAAGAGCATTGGATGAATTTATTGTAGAAGGGGTTAAAACAACGATTCCTTTTCACCAGCAATTAATGGAAAATGAGGATTTTAAATCTGGAAATTTCCATACTGGATTTTTAGATACTTTTGAATTAAAACATCCTAAATAAAGAAATCCAATCAGGTTAAAAATAAAAAAGTGGAGTTATCGATTAGTTTCGATAATTCCACTCTTTTTTTTTCGTAAACCTTTGATATTCCGTCAATTACGCTGACACTAACTGTTGATAAAGAATGTCAAAATTTTGATTTTGATGCATTTCAGGAGTCAGCGCATTCATATCTTTTAGCACAAAAGCCATCTTATCGAAAGCCGCTCGAATGTTTCCATAATTATTTAACTCTTGCTGAATCTGAGTCATATTTAAACCCGTCCCTGCCGACTTAATTGCTTCGTCCAACTCTGCAATTTTATCATTCCAATACTTGATATATTTTATTCTAGAAATTGGACTATAAATACCTGCATCTTCTAAAACGATTGGAAAAATTCGTTTTGCAAAATCTTTGTTTTCATAAATTTGAGTCAACTCAAACATACAATTCTCAGACTCTAAATATTTTTTACTCAGAACGACGATAATTTTATTCCCTTTGCCTATGTCTTTCATAAATTCTACAATACTCCCTTTATAACCTAAATCTCGTTTGTCTCGAATAAATTTAATTTCCTTTTTTTGCAGTTCATCATCCAACAAGTTGACAATTTTTTCACTCTCCCCTCCCCATGCATAGGAAATGTAAATCCCTGAAGTCGAATTTATTTGACCCGAGGACATCTCGCTAATAGATTTTTCAGGAATAGGCTGCTGATCTTTAGAAGATTTTAAATTCGCTGCTGCAGCAGCCATATCTACATCATCTTCATCCAAATCATTAATCATATCAAGAAGCCCCGCACGAATCCTATTCCTTGTCAAATTTAACCTTGCTTCAGGAATAGTTCCATTCGCTATTTCCTTTTTCAAGCCAGCATAATTGGATTGATGTAAAATAGTTGGCGTGATATAATCGGACGCTGAATCCAATATAGATTTAAATTTTTCCAAAGCCTTCCCTAAGTCTTCAATAACTAAGGATTGTAATATTTCTTTAATTTGTGCTAAAGTCATTTGATTTTCTTTTACTGTTTCCATAAAAATAGAAACATATTCGTCTTTTCCAAAATCTGTTTTCAAATCAACTTAAAATAGATACGCAAAGAAAATAAACTTTATATAAACAGGTTTTAATTTAGTATCAAAATGAATCAAAAAATGAAAATCCTTTTTGAAAAATAAAAAATGCAATGCATAAAAAATTAATTCTATTCTTATTCTTTATTTTTTATAACACCTTCATTTTTAGTCAATTATCCGTTTCGGGAGTTGTCTTAGATGAAAAAAACGAACCGCTGCCCTTTGTCAATATTTTAATTAATCAAATCCAAACCGATGGAGTTAGCTCAGATATTGATGGAAAATTCTATATCCAATCAATTGAACCAATTCAAACTTTGACACTTAGCTTCGTCGGTTTTGAAAAATTAGTCTATAAAGTTCAAAAAGAAGACTTTGGAAAGAAATTAGTCTTGCAAATGAAATCAACCGCCTTCGATTTGCAGGAAGCAGTTGTCATCGCAGGCGAAAATCCAGCCCATCGAATCATTCGAAGAGTGGTCAAAAATCGAGACCAAAACAATCCCGAAAAAATGGAATCTTTTCAATGTCTAACTTACAATAAAATGATTATAGAGTTACTCCCAGACATTCAAGAGATTAAAAATTTTCAAGAAAAATACCAAAACTCAGAAAAGAAAGTCCGAAAAAAGCAATCTCAAAATTTTGAAAAGATGTTGCAAAATGCAGAACTGACTCATCTCTTCATCATGGAATCTGTGAGTGAACGCAGTTTCTTATATCCTGAAAAAAACAGAGAACATGTTTTACATAATCGAGTTTCAGGATTTCAAGATCCTTCTTTCGTTGCTTTAGCCAATGACTTTCAGCCTTTCTCGTTTTATGGTGATCATATCGAAATTCTAGATAAAGCATTCCTTAATCCAATCAGTCCCAATAGTACCAAAAAGTATTTTTTCAATATTGTAGATACATTGTTACAAAAAACAGATTCCGTTTTTATTATTTCCTTCCATCCTCGAAAAGGAAAAAATTTTGAAGGACTGAAAGGTGTTTTATACATCAACACCAATGGCTACGCATTGCAAAATGTCATCGCAGAACCCAACGACAAATCATTTATCCAAATGAAAATCGAGCAGCGATATCAGCTAATCGATCACAAACAATGGTTTCCTGAACAACTCAATTTTGTCATCGAAGCCTCTAAATATCCGCATAAAAATATTGGTACGAGGATGAGTGGAAAAAGCTATATTTCAAAAGTGGTTCTCAATCCAACATTAGATAAAAAATATTTCAAAACTCAAGGTTATACCACCGCTAAAAATGCCAATGAGAGGGTTGATTCTATTTTGGAAAACTATCGCCCACAAGTACTCAATCCAAAAGAAGAAATGACCTACATCGTGATAGATTCGATTGGTAAAAAAAAGAAATTTGACAAAATTCTAGAAATCAATGAAGCCTTTGTCAATGGGCGTTTCCCAATTAACAAGGTTGACATTTTACTTCCTAAACTCCTGTCTATCAATGACTTCGAAGGTAGTCGATTAGGTTTAGGGTTGAGTACCAATGATCAATTGAGCAAATATTTTGAATTGAGCGGCTATGCTGGTTTTGGGATTAAAGACGAACAATGGAAATACGGAGGAGCATTGTTATTAAACTTTATTCCTGATAAAAAACTGCAACTAAAATTTAATTATCAACAAGATTTGCGTGAACCCGCAGCACTCACTTTGACAACTGAACCACAACTTTTCTCTAGACAATTGTATGCCTTCCGAATGGACAATTGGGAGAACAAATCTGTTCAACTCAAAGGTAAATTAAAACATACCGTTCAGTTTAATTTAAACTTTGGACAAAGTATTTGGCAACCACAATATGAATATCAATTCAACGGAAGTGACTTAAATTTTGAAAAATTTATCTTCACCGAAATTGGAGTTGATTTGCGTTTTGCATTTGCCGAAAAAATTGTTCGAGTGATGGGAACAGAGTTTTCAACCTCTCGTTTTCCATTGATTTATTTATCTTATAAAAAAGGATTAAAAGACGTTTGGCAAGGAGGATTTGATTTTCAAAAAATTGCCATTTCGGTTGAAGATAATTTTAGAACTCGAGGTTTAGGAGAAACCTCGCTTCGAATCGAAGCAGGATTAGTGGAAGGAAAAGTACCCTACAATCGACTTTACGCAGCAAGTGGAATCGGCCGAGGTTTTCAATTTTTAGAAATTGACAATTCTTTTCAAACGATGGATATTTATGAATTTTTATCCGACCGATTTGTTCATTTATTTTTTGCACATAACTTCGAAACCTTTCTTTTTAATTATATTATATTTTTTCCTGAATTTTCCATCGTTCATAATATTGGTTTTGGTTCACTGAAAAATCCCGAGGTTCATCAGGGTTTTGAATTTAAAACTATGGAGAAAGGGTTTTTCGAAAGTGGTTTGCGAATCGATAATTTTTTACGCTTTAATTATCTCAATATCATGTATGTCGGTCTTGGCGGAGGGATTTATTATCGTTTTGGAGAGTATGCATTTCCAACTTTGGAGGATAATTTAGCTTATCGATTACGATTAAAGTTTTCTTTTTGATCTTAGTTTCAGCATTACGTTGATTTTCTAACTTAATGTAAATAATTCCTCCTTAATTTAACTAAAACAAAAAATTCACTTTACTCACAGGTTACACTTAAATAAGATATTTGAGGCATCATCAATTCAGATTAATAGCCTTTTATCTTATCTTTTTATTCCGCGATTTCGGCAAACCTCCTACCTTTTCGTTTGCCTTTTTTTATGTGCAGACCGCTGCGCTGATCGAAAATAGACTAACAATTAGTGTTCAAAACTTCATCGTCAGCCTATCTTCTGTCAGAGAGTGTAGTCAACAGTCTGTCCTCTGACAGCGAAGCGATCTTCTTTATTTTAAACCTTTTTTCAATTGAATCCTTTTTATATTTGTCCTTCAAAATAAATGTAAAAGAATTAACAATGAAGAAAATTTTAAATATCGCGTTACTATTTTTCCTAAGTATTTTTTTAGTAAAAAATGCCAATGCTCAAACGCCTAAGAAGCTCACCTCAGGCGATATCCATGAGAAAATTCAAAAGCTTCAAGTCCTCGGTACGGTGCTGTATGTTGCCGCACATCCCGATGATGAGAACACTCGGATGATTGCCTATCTCTCCAATGAATTAAAAATGAATACAGCTTATCTTTCTTTGACAAGAGGTGATGGTGGTCAAAACTTGATTGGTCCTGAGATCAGAGAATTACTTGGAGTGATTCGAACAGAAGAACTTTTGGCTGCTCGACGAGTGGATGGCGGAAAACAAATGTTTAGTCGAGCTAATGATTTTGGTTATTCAAAAAATCCAGATGAAACACTAAAAATTTGGGAAGAAGATGAAGTCTTAGCTGATGTAGTTTGGGCGATTCGTAAGTTTCAACCCGATGTAGTTATTAATCGTTTTTCTAATGATTCAGAAAGAAAAACGCATGGACATCATACTTCTTCAGCAGTTCTTTCGTACAAAGCATGGGATTTAGTGGGAGATAAAACAAAATTTCCAGAGCAGTTAAAGTATGTACAACCATGGCAACCTCAACGACTATTCATGAATACATCATGGTGGTTTTATGGAAGTCGTGAAAAATTTGACGAAGCTGATAAATCAAAAATGGCTGCCGTAGATGCTGGAGTTTATTATCCAATCAAAGGAAAATCCAATAATGAAATTGCTGCCGAAAGTCGAAGCATGCACAAATGTCAAGGGATGGGATCTACGCCTTCTCGTGGGGCGCAAATGGAATATTTGGAGTTGTTAAAAGGTGATATGCCTAAAAATAAAGAAGATATTTTTGATGGAATAAATACCTCTTGGACTCGCCTAAAAGGTGGTGCAGCAATTGGAAAATTATTGGAACAAGTAGATCGTAATTTCAATTATGGTAATCCCGCAGCAAGTTTGCCTCAATTGACAGAAGCTTATCAAATGATTTCCAACTTACCTGATAGTTATTATAAAAAAATAAAATTAGAAGAGTTAGAAGAAATTATTATTGGCTCTATGGGATTATTTGCAGAGGTTATAGCCAATGATTATTCCGCAACTCCAGGCGAGCAGGTAGAATTATCAATGGAAGTAATCAATCGCTCCGCTGCGAATGTGGATTTATTAAGTGTAGATTATTTACCAACAGAAATAGATTCTACTTTGAATTTAAAATTGGAAAGCAACCAAACTTTTCAGTTTTCAAAAAAACTAAACTTGCCCAACGACATGCCTTTGACCGGACCTTATTGGTTAACGAAGAAAGCGAGTTTAGGAATGTATTCCGTTGAAAATCAAGAACTTAGAGGATTGCCAAATACACCTCGTACATTTAAAGTACGATTTAATTTGAATGTAGAAGGTTTACCATTATCGATTGAGCGAGAAGTGATTTACAAAAAAACAGATCCTGTGAAAGGCGAAGTTTATCGACCATTCGAAGTGACCATTCCGATTTTTGCAAACCTAACTGAAAAGGTTTTTGTATTTTCCGATGATCAACCAAAAGATGTAACCATTTTATTAAAATCGGGAAAAAAAGAGGTGAAAGGAACTTTGGAACTTTGCTCTGACAGTAATTGGAGAGTGGAACCAGCACGAGTAGACTTTGATTTGCAAATGAAAGGGGAAGAGCAATCTTTTACTTTCAAATTATTTCCCCCTAAAAATCAGGAAGTAAAATTTATTTCTCCTTTGGTAAAAATTGGAGAAGAAGTTTACACCCAAGAATTAGTTTCTATCGAGTATGATCATATTCCAACTCAGACCGTAGTAAAAAATTCAGAAGCGAAAGTGGTAAAAATTGATTTGAAAAAAGAAGGTCAAAATATTGGCTACATCATGGGAGCTGGAGATGAGATTCCAATTAACTTAGAACAAATTGGATATAATGTAACCCTACTTGAAGACAACGATATTACACCTTCTAATTTGGAAAAATTCGATGCAGTCATCTTAGGCATCAGAGCATATAACACAGTTGATCGAATTAAATTCTACCAAGACAAATTATTCGAATACGTCAATCAAGGTGGAACGATGATCGTGCAGTATAATACCGGCCATCGTTTGAAATTGCCAAAGGAAAAAGTTGCTCCTTATCCAATGAATATTTCTAGAGGTCGAGTTGCAGTTGAAGAGGCTGAGATTCGAATTTTAAAACCAGATCATCACGTAATGAATTATCCTAATAAAATCACTTCAAAAGATTTCGAAGGTTGGGTTCAGGAACGTGGATTATATTTCCCCGATGAATGGGATGAAAACTTTGAGGCAATACTTTCTTCCAATGATCCCAATGAACCAGCACTTGATGGTGGTTTATTAATCGCAAAATATGGAAAAGGATATTATGTATACAGCGGTTATTCTTGGTTTAGAGAATTACCAGCGGGTGTTCCTGGAGCTTATCGGATTTTTACAAATATGATCTCATTAGGAAAAAGACCTTAATTCAAGTGATGACTGACAGAGCAATAAGACATACCTAGCTTTTATTCAAAAAAAAGAGAATCTAACTTGTGTTAAATCCTCTCAGGTGTTGTCTCAAAGTCTAATATTAAGGGTAATTGAATTAAAAGAATTTTAAAAGAAAAAACAAAAGCTACTAATTCTCATTAGTAGCTTTTTTTAATGAAGAATAAATTCTTCATACACACGCCTTAGATAAATTCTTGCATTTTGTTCACATTCTGTATTCCGTCTTGAAGTTTAAAAATAGGCGGTGCTGAAATGTTCGGCAAATTCGCACCGCCAGAAGTTCAAGATAGAGATACAATATCTACCTTATGTTGGCATCATAAGGCAGATGAAAATGTTTCCGAACAAAACAATGTCGTTTGATGCTCTGTAGTTCTTGCCTTTATTTCAAGACAAATGCCGAACTGTTTTTTTTAGAAATTTAACTTTTTAAATTCCCGTCAAATCGGTATTAGTAATACCCCCTTTGATTTTTTTGTTTTCAATTTTTGATAAAGCTTTTACATTTTTTGTAAAGTTCTTGATTGAATTTTTTACTACTTTTTTCATTTTTAATGATTTTAGTAGCTATCCCAACACTATAAAAGTGCTGAACCGATAATCTTGGATTCTCTCTATCAGATTAAATTATCAACCATGCCGAAATGGTGAATTAATCTAAATACTTAAAAATCCCCTCTTTCTTGAATTATTGTATTTCTCCAAAAAAGGTTGCCGAGATAACGCCGAAATCATCTGCAGCGAGAATATGGTGCCGAAATAACTAATGCCAACAAATAATAGGTAATGTTTAAAAAATATTTAAAAACAATTATTACTAACTGTTCTTAAATGCCGATATACAAATATACGAGGCAAACCACCTATAATTTTAATCGAAAAATTAATTTATATACCTTAGATTTAAGGCAAATAGAAGGGGATTAAAAAATATAACATACTGATTATCAGTATTTTATATTTTAAAAATTGACATTAGTTTTAATTTAATATATTTGACAAAAATAAAAAAATGGAATATTTAAAAGATTTAATATCTGTTATTGATAAAAATAAAGTAAAACATATTGAAATTATAGGAAATGGTCTATCAAAAGATCAAAAACTGTATAAACTATACGACGGAATCTTAAAGGAAGAATTCACCTCTGATAGTCAAGCCTGTAGAAAATTATATGGAACAAATAATTTAGACAAAGGATATCGAAATATTAAGTCTAGATTGGAGAAGCGTGCTTTGAATACTATATTTTTTATTGATTTGAATTCAGGTTCCTATAACGACTTACAAAAAGCACATTATAATTGTTATAAAAATTTAGCAGCAGCAAAATTTTTAGCAGGGCGAGGAGCAAAAAAAGCAAGTATAAAGCTTTCTGAAAAAACGTTAAAAATTGCCTTAAAATTTGAGCTTCATGATATCGCCATTGACCTCTTAAAAGACCTAAGAACTTATTATGGAACACTTATCGGAGATCAAAAAAGATTAAAAAAGTACAATACCATTTTTAATCAACTCAAGGAAGAAAGAAATTATGAAGAACAAGCCAGAGCAATGTATGATGACCTCGCCAGTCATTTTGTACACACCAAAACCATTAAGCCTTTCCATATCAGAATGGCCAAAATATATGCTCAGGAATTAGAACCTCTTTTAGAAAAATCTAAATATCGACAATTTCGATTATTTGCACACACCATCTTAGTTCTCAGGCACCAAATTGAAAATGATCATCATGGAACCATTAAGACATGTAACCAAGCGCTTCATTTTTTCACCAACCAAAAACATCAATCAAACCTTCAAATCTTTAATTTTCTTTTTAAGAGATTAACTAGCTACACTCAATTAAAACAGTATGACTTGGCAGATTCTGATGCACAACACTGCCTAACTCTCGTAAATGAAGGAAGTGTCAACTGGTTTATCGTTAGTCAATTTTACATCCTATTATTATTTCATTCTGATAGAATCCAGGACGGATTTCAGTTTTACAGAAAAGTCAGGTCTATTCGAAATAAGAAAAAATCTAGATTGGAAATTGGCAAAGAGTTTTGGAATCTAATCGAAGCATTTATCGACTATTTTATTAAAATAGGGAAAATAGAAATTCCGCCAAACAAACGAAAGCCAAGATTTGATTCTAAATCATTTATTAAGAGTGTTCCTGCTTTTTCTAGAGACAAGCGAGGAATGAATATTATGATACTAGTACTTCAAATTCTTTTTTTACTACAGGAAAGAAACCAAGACGAAGTAATCGAAAGAATGGAAGCATTAAGAAATTATTCTTCCAGATATCTTCGAAAAAATGACGATTTTAGAAGTAATTGTTTTATCAAAATGTTTTTAAAAATTCCAGAATCAAATTACAATCGGATTAAACTCGAAAGATATACCAAAGACTTACTTAAAAAACTAAATTCTAAACCTTTGGAAGTAGCTGACAAACCTATCGAAATGGAAATTATTCCTTTCGAAATGCTTTGGGAAATGGTCTTAAAATCTTTAGATCGAAAATTAACGAGGAGGAGGAGAGGGACAAGATAGTTTTCAAAAAAAGATATCAACACCTCCAAAAAACAACTCTCTTCACACCTCTATTTTTCACAATTTAACTATCTTGTGAAAAACCTATAACAATACTCACACGTATTTCGTTTTTATAAAAAAGGGACACTATGCCAGAATTCGTTCACCTCCATTGCCATACTCAATATTCTTTACTTGACGGAGCTTCTTCCATTGCAGGAATGATGGATAAAGCTGTTTCTGATGGTCAAAAAGGAGTCGCCTTGACCGATCATGGAAATATGTTTGGTGCCTTCAAATTTGTTGCAGAAGCGAATAGAAGAAATATCAAACCCATCATCGGTTGCGAATTTTACTTGGTAGAAGATCGACATAAAAAATCCTTCGAGAGAGCAAAAGGAGAAAAAGACAAACGATACCATCAATTACTTTTAGCCAAAAATAGAACAGGTTACGAGAACCTATGTAAACTATGTTCCCTTGGTTATATGGAAGGATTGTATAGTAAATATCCTAGAATTGATAAGGAACTTTTGGAAAAATATTCCGAGGGGTTGATTGCCACAAGTTGTTGCATCGGGGCAGAGTTACCACAGACCATTTTGAGAGGAAAAGAAGATGAAGCAGAAAAATTACTAAAATGGTGGCTCGATCTTTTTGGTGAAGATTACTATATCGAATTTCAGCGACACGGAGGTTTAGAAAACATTGACGGACTTGGCGTCAGCCAAGAAGACATCAATCAAACTTTGCTAAAACTCGCTAAAAAATATAATGTAAAAACGATTTGCACCAACGATTCTCACTACGTGGAAGAAGAAGATTGGGCACCGCATGATATACTTTTATGCATTAATACAGCTAGTAGTGTTGCTAGTACTGAACGTTTTAAATTTCCAAGTACTGACTTTTATTTTAAAACTCAAGATCAGATGAAAGTCTTGTTCAAAGACTTGCCTGAGTCAGTAGACAACACCATGGAAATTTATGACAAAGTCGAAACGCTCGAACTAGCGCGAGATGTACTTTTACCTAATTTTCCCGTTCCCGAAGGCTATTCTTCACAAGATGATTACCTCCGCGGATTGACTTATCAAGGTGCGAAAAAAAGATGGGGTGACATCACGGCTGAAATCAAGGAGCGATTGGACTTTGAGTTGAGTGTCATTAAAGCTTCTGGATATCCAGGATACTTTTTGATTGTTCAAGATTTCACCACTACTGCTCGCCAAATGGGGGTAAGTGTTGGGCCAGGACGTGGATCTGCAGCAGGTTCAGCAGTTGCCTATTGCGTCGGTATTACGAACGTTGATCCAATTAAGTACGATTTACTTTTTGAGCGTTTCTTGAATCCTGAACGGATTTCGATGCCCGATATTGATATTGATTTTGATGATGTGGGACGACAAAAAGTAATTGATTATGTAATTGATAAATATGGTCGGAATCAAGTGGCGCAAATTATCACCTACGGTTCGATGGCTGCCAAAAGTAGTATTCGAGATGTAGGTCGAGTCTTGGACGTACCGCTTTCCGAAGTGGATAAAGTTGCCAAAACTTTCCCACTTCAATTAGGTGCAACGCTAAAAGAGGTCTTGGAAGAAGGTGATATCAATGCCAAACTTAAAAGTAAAATGAATTCGGAAGATGTAGAAAAAGCCTATCAATTCCGAAAACTCGCAGAGCAACCTGACCACATTGGAAAGATGTTACAAACTGCTCGAAAGCTCGAAGGCTCCATTCGAAATACTGGAATTCACGCCTGCGGTGTCGTCATCACACCTGACGAAATCACGAACTATATTCCAGTTACTGTTGCCAAAGATTCTGACATGTTGGTCAGTCAATTTGATAATAGTGTAGCGGAAGAAGCAGGACTTTTGAAAATGGATTTCTTAGGATTAAAAACCTTGACCATTATCAAAGATGCGATTGCGATGGTCAGAGAAAATAAAGACCTAGACATTGATCCTGATGAAATTCCGCTAGAAGATGAGTTGACCTATAAACTTTTCCAAAGAGGAGACACGATTGGAGTTTTCCAATACGAGTCCACGGGAATGCAAAAATATCTGCGTGATTTAGTTCCCACAAAATTTGAGGATTTGATTGCGATGAATGCCTTGTATCGACCAGGCCCATTGGCGTACATTCCTTCTTTCGTCCTGCGGAAGCATGGGAAAGAACCGATCAAATATGACCTTGATGATATGAAGGAATATTTGGAGGAAACTTATGGAATTACCGTTTATCAGGAGCAAGTGATGCTACTTTCGCAAAAACTCGCCAACTTTACCAAAGGTGAAGCCGACATGTTGCGGAAGGCGATGGGAAAGAAAAAGAAGAAATTGATTGACGAGATGTGGCCTAAGTTTTTGGAAGGCTGTCAAAAAAATGGACATGATGAAACCATCGTTAAAAAAGTTTGGACAGATTGGGAAGCATTCGCCTCCTACGCATTCAACAAATCTCACTCGACTTGTTACGCACTAGTTGCTTTCCAAACAGCCTATTTAAAAGCGCATCATCCTGCCGAATTTATGGCTTCGGTTTTGACGCATAATAAAAATGATAT
This sequence comes from uncultured Saprospiraceae bacterium, assembly GCA_964352225.1. Lineage (GTDB taxonomy): Bacteria > Bacteroidota > Bacteroidia > Chitinophagales > Saprospiraceae > CAJQQY01. Next base: position 21,279 of record CAYGRM010000011.1, read on the forward strand.
TTCAAAATTGACCTTCTTTTTGAGAGAGTGTAAAAGAATGGGCGTAGAAGTACTCGGGCCAGATGTCAACGAAAGTGCTGCAGATTTTTCAGTTAATAAAAGAGGCCAAATTCGATTCGGTTTAACCGCTCTGAAAGGAGTGGGTGGAGGGCCTGTAGAGGCAGTATTGAATGAAAGAAAAACAGGCGTTCCATTCAAAAATGTTTTTGATATGATGCGCCGATTAGACTTGAGTTCCTTTAATAAAAGATGTCTGGATAGCTTAGTTTTAGGAGGTGGATTGGATGGTTTTAAAGATATGAAGCGATGGCATTATTATGCTCCTTCGGAAAAATACGATACGTTTATCGAACATCTTTTACGATACGGAAATGCTTATCAATCTCAAAAAGCACAGTCTGTTAATTCATTATTTGGAGACTCTGATGAAATTCTAATTCCAGAACCAAGTGTTCCCCAAGCACGTGAATGGAGCTTGATTGAAAAATTGACCAAGGAAAAAGAGGTAACCGGAATCTACATCTCTGGGCATCCTCTGGATGATTATAAATTGGAAATCGAGAACTATACGACTTGCAGTTTAGAGGATTTGGAAAATCACAAAGGTGGAAATTTAAACCTCGCAGGAGTAGTGATTGCAGCCAATAATCGAATTGATAAAAAAGGAAATGGCTACGGGTTTTTCACCATTCAGGATTACAATGGTTCGCTGGAATTAGCCTTGTGGCGAGATGATTACAATGATTATGCAGCTCGAATGAAGCCAGGTGAAGTTGTATTTATCAAAGGGAAATACGAGTACAATAATTATCGAGAAGAATATCAATTTAAAGTTCAAGAGATTCAACAATTAGCTGCTATCGGTTTGAAAATGACCGAATCAATTACTTTGAAATTACCGATTCAACAAATTACCGGAGACTTAATTGATGAGATCGAAGATATTTGCAAACACAGCAAAGGAAAACTTCCACTCAAAATCGAAGTGCTAGAACCTGAAAATCAGATTAAATTGAAGTTACGTTCTGTCAGTCGAAAAGTAAATGTGGATGGTGAGATGATTGCAAAACTAGATCGTATTGGCGTAAAGTATAAACTGAATGCATAACGTTATTTAGAATTAGAACCTCTCCTCAAATACAGGACATTTTTTTTACAAAAAAGTAATATCCTCATTCACACAGGGTATTACTTTTTTTATGTAAGTCATTAAAATTTTAAATTGAGTGTGTGATGCTTTTATCCTTCGAGCAGCTTTGAAGCCTTCCCGCGGGTGTCCCTTTAAGAATTACTCCATCCCACAAGTTTTTTTTTAAACACAACAGCTAATTTAAATCTACTCTAATAGGCAACTTTAATTATTTAAAATTGTTTTTCAAATAGTGTTAAGTCATCATCCTTTCCAAAAATCATATTCTTGAAATCTCTCTAATTTCGTATTTTTAACCTCATTTTTTATTTTTTAAAAAAACAAATCATTGATTATGAAAAAATTAATATTACTTTTCTCAGCATTTCTTTTAGTAGCTGGGTTCACTTTTTCTAACAAAAATACTTCTAATACAGTATCCGAAAAAAGTACAGGATACCAAGTGGGCGATGTAGCTACTGATTTTAATTTGAAAAACATTGATGACAAAATGGTTTCTTTGGAAAGTATTAAAGGTGCGAAAGGATACATTGTTATTTTTACTTGCAACAGTTGCCCAGTATCGATTGCTTACGAAGATCGAATCATTGATTTGCATAAAAAATATGCCCCAATGGGTTACCCAGTTGTAGCAATTAATCCGAATGATCCTGATCTAAAACCAGACGATAGTTTCGAAGAAATGAAAGTTCGGGCAGCTGAAAAAGAATTTCCATTTATGTACCTACTAGATGAAGGTCAAAAAGTGTATCCTCAATTTGGAGCAACTCGAACACCTCACGTTTTTCTTTTAGATAAAAATAGAAGAGTCAAATACATTGGTGCAATCGATGATAATAAAGATGATCTTAGCGCCATAAAAAATAAATATGTTGAAGTTGCTATTGCTCAATTGGAAAAAGGAGAAGATCCTAATCCTCCATTTACAAAAGCAATGGGTTGTTCGATCAAAGATAAAAAAGCAAAAAAAGCAAGATCTAAAGGTAAGCGATCAACACCATCACTTCAACAATCACCAAAAAAAGGAAATGGTTAATCGTGATATTTATTTTTTTAAAATGATTTTAAGGCAAAAAAAATGAACACATTAAAATATAGTTTTTCCTTTTTCATACTTTTTGTATTTGTACTAATGCTAGCATTACAAAGTTGTGGTGAAAAACAAATTTCTACTAGGATCGAAAAAACTACTTCTGTCGAACCTCTGAAAGTGGAAAAAACAGAGCCTACACTTTCAGCAGTCTACGATTCATATGATGATTTAGCTTATTTATTTAATCATCAAAATGATACGACTTACGTTATCAATTTTTGGGCAACTTGGTGTGCACCTTGCATCGCAGAGCTTCCCTATTTTGAGAATCTGAATAAAACTTATCAGGACAAAAAGGTAAAAGTAGTTTTGGTTAGTTTAGACTCTAAGAAAGTAATCGATTCCAAACTTCGACCATTTATCCAAAGAGAAAAATTAATGTCTCACGTTGTTGCTTTAACCGATTCTGATTATAATACTTGGATTGACAAAGTTAATTCAGATTGGGATGGAGCCATACCGGTCACAATAATATATAATAAAGAAGATTACGAAATCATCAAGGGTGAATTCGAAAATTACGAAGAGTTAAACACTATTGTTAAATCATATTTAAAAACTTAAAGAATGAATTATTTAGTTAAAATTGCTTTCCTATTTTTTGCTGTAGGAATTCTTATGACTTCTTGCGGAGACGCCGCAAATGAGGCTGCAAACACAACTGCCGATGCAGTAATAGATGCTACAGAAAAAACAACTGAAGCAATCAAAGATGGCGCATCAAAAATGATGAATGATGACGCTACCAAAGGATTAAAAATTGGAGATACTGCAGAAGATTTCAATTTGAAAAATGTAGATGGTGAAATGGTTTCCCTTAGCGGCATCGAAGGCGCTAAAGGTTATATTGTAACTTTTACTTGTAATACTTGCCCTTACGCAGTTGAATATGAAGATCGAATTATTGATTTGCATAAAAAATATGCGCCAATGGGTTACCCAGTTGTAGCAATTAATCCAAATGATCCTGAGGTAAAAGAAGGTGACAGTTTTTCAGCAATGCAAGTTCGTGCCGAAGAAAAATCATTTCCTTTTGAGTATGTTTTTGATGAAGGTCAAAAAATTTATCCAAAGTATGGAGCAACCAAAACTCCTCACGTATTTTTACTAAATAAAGATTTAGTGGTAAAATACATCGGAGCTATCGATGACAATCACGAAGATGCTAATTTGGTAAAAGTAAAATACGTGGAAAATGCAATTAGTGCATTGGAAGCTGGAAATGATCCTGATCCTGCAACAACCAAAGCAGTAGGATGTAGTATCAAATCAAAGAAAAAAATGATGTAGTTTTTTTTGAGCGATGAAATATAAGTGATGAGCGATGAGTGTTCCTAAATCATGGAATACTCATCTCTTATCGCTCATGGTTCATCGCTTTAAAAACATCCATTATTTTTTTTAAATCTGTTTCGGAAAAATCATTTTCAGAAGAATCAAAATTTGGATTTTCGTAAGTCATTTTACTTTTTACCTCGCTTTTCCCTGAGAGATGAAATTCTTTTGCTTGAGTCGTTTTTGCTAATTCCATAATGTTTTGAGCATTCACTCCTGCACCTGGCATGATAGAAATTCTTCCAGCTGCCTTTTCCACTAATTCTCTCAACAAAAACCTTCCTTCAAAAGCATCTGTATGCAGCCCCGAAGTCAGAATTCGATGTGCTCCCGTTTCAATAATCTTTTCCAATGATAAAAGTGGATCATCCGTACGATCAAATGCTCGATGAAAAGTAACTTTCATTGGTGCAGCCAATTCGACTAATTCTTTTGTGCGTTCAAGATCAACTTGCCCATCTTTTTTCAAAATCCCAATTACAACCCCATCAATTTTTTTTCCATCTGCAGTTTCTATTTTTTTACAAAAAAGAATATCTCGCTTGATCGTATCAAACTCAAGAGCGGAATAAAAAAAATCTCCTGCCCGAGGACGGATCAAAACGTAAACCTCTATAGCTAATATTTCTCTCGTCTTTTCGATTGTTGCAGCACTTGGAGTTATGCCACCCAATTCTAAACTACTACATAACTCTACTCTATCAGCTCCCGCCAATTGAGCCGTCAAAGCAGATTGAACTGACGCTGCACAAACTTCAATTTTTATTCTCATAATTAAAATTACCTTAAAAAAACTAATCACTAAATTTTATCCGTTGAAAAGTATATTTTTGCTCTGAAAGTTTTTTAATCAAAATTACTAGATCTTAATTTTAAAAAAATATTCATGAGACTATTTTCCCTTTTTATAATTGTTCTTTTCGTAGCTGCCTGTAGCAACCCCAATGATAGTTATTTAAAACCACGTAACCTTTTGGAATATGGAATACCATATACCATTTTAGCACCTGATAGTGTTGATATAAAAAAGGAAAACTTAGTGGTTCAAGATGAGGTAATTATTAAAAGTCAAAACTCTGATGACTACGAAATCCGTATTTACTTTGGTGAGGCAACTAAGGATATTACAGCAACTAAAGCAGAGCATTTAAATAATTTAAAAAGTATTTCTGCTTACAGCTCAGTTAATGTAGTTTTGGACGAACCTAGTGGATTTATTTACGAAACGGTCATTGATTCTACCTTGCATAATTTTGGATTTCGAAGAATTGTGGTACAAGGAGATCGAGAATACATTTTCCAATCTGGAAATGGGAATTATACCAAAGAGCAAGCAGAAGAAATGTATCAGGCAACTATACCGCAAGAAATGAAAAAGAACTAAATATCCATCATTATTAAAATGAGAAAAGGCTTTCACAATATTTTGTGAAAGCCTTTTCAGTTTCGTTGTTTGTTCAACTACGCTTCTTGTATTATTTCATATCCGAAAACAACAAGGATTAGTGCTAAAATACTTAAAATGATCATGGGTAAAGGGTTTTGTAAAAAAATTCGGTTATCGGGTAAGACCCTTAATAAACGATTTTGGATTATAATTAAAAGGAACACTATATAGATGATAGTTGTTCCTTAAAAGTTGCTTCAAGTTACGATGCAATTACCAAAGAGGCAAATGCGTGACATTATCATATCACCAATTATTGAAAGGATACAGACAAAAAAAGACCAAAAACAATCGTTTTTGGTCTTTTTTATTCATCTAAAGGTGACATTTCTTGAAATGTTAAAATTTATTAAATTCCAAAATTGTCTCTTTTATTACATTATTTAGTTGCTGTAGAGTAGTTTTTAGCTACTTGTTTCCAGTTGATAACGTTGAAAAATGCCTCAACATAGTCAGGTCGTTTGTTCTGGTATTTCAAGTAATAAGCGTGCTCCCATACATCCAAACCTAAGATTGGAGTTCCTTTTTTCTCAGCACAATCCATCAATGGATTATCTTGATTAGGAGTACCTGTTACGAATAATTTACCTCTGTTGCTTACACACAACCAAGCCCAACCTGAACCGAATTGAGTTTTTGCTGCAGCAGAAAACGCTTCTTTGAATTTCTCGAATGAACCGAAGTCTTTATTGATTGCCGCTCCAATTTTACTTTTTGCAGAAGGTTGTCCTCCTCCATTTGGAGTCATCACTTTCCAAAACAAAGAGTGATTGTAAAATCCACCTCCGTTGTTTCGAACAGCTGCTCCATGTGTGGAAGCTTTTTTCAAAATATCTTCGATAGAAGCTTTTGCAAGATCGGTTCCTTCGATCGCAGCATTCAAATTGTTAGTGTATCCATTGTGATGTTTGGTGTGATGAATAGTCATCGTACGCTTGTCAATGTGTGGCATCAACGCATCGTATTCATAAGGAAGTTTAGGAAGTTTAAAAGCCATAATCTGTTTAATTTTTAATTCGGTAATTAATTTATAATTTAAAAAAACGCTCAAAGATAAAAAGTTTTACAAAACAAAAAGAACGTTTTATTTACAACGAAAATAGATTGATATTGTTCTACATTAATTAATTGAAATCAACTTTGTAAATGCATTGTTAGAAATTCTAGAAAAATGAAATTTAAAAAACCGAGTTTGGAACATTCGTTATTATCAAATATTTTGAAAGGAGAAGTATTGAGGGATATCAAATTTAACATAAAAAATAACAATACATTTACATCTACTCTAAACACAAAAACCCGATGCTGATTACTCAACATCGGATTTTATATTTTTCAAAAAAGAAATCAACTAAATATTAATTCTTCGCTGCTTCTTTTGCTAAATGTTCTTTTACCCATTCTGTGGTTACAGATTTTGGTCGCTCCAATGGGAAACCTAAAGCTCGTGACCAACAAAGTGCAGACAAAACTCCTAGTGCTCTTGACACTCCAAATAATACGGTATAGAAACTATATTCGTCCATTCCATAGTGAACCAAAATTGCTCCTGAGTGAGCATCCACATTTGGCCAAGGATTTTTCACTTTACCCAATGCTTGCAATTCTGCTGGAACAACGTCAAAACATTTCCAAACTACATTGATAATGTCAGAGCCTGAAATATTTTCTTTCGCAAATCTTTTCTGTTCAACAAATCGTGGATCTGGTTCTCTCAAAACAGCATGACCATATCCTGGAATTACTTGTCGCGCAGCTAAAGTTGCTTTAACATATTTTTTGATTTGTGCTTTCGTTGGTTTCTTTGTTCCCAAAGATTCTAACATATTGAAAATCCATTTGATCACTTCTTGATTAGCCAATCCATGCAATGGTCCTGCCAATGAATTCATTCCACCTGCCAAAGAAAGATAAGCATCACTCAAGGTCGATCCAACTAAGTGAGTCGTGTGAGCTGAAGCATTTCCTCCTTCATGATCTGCATGAATCGTCAAATATAATCGCATGAAACTTTTAAATTCTTCCCCTGGAATACCCAACATGTGAGCGAAGTTTCCTCCCCAATCCAATGTCAAATCTGGAGCAATATGATCTCCATTATGATAGGTTCTTCTATAAATGTAAGCAGCTACTTGAGGCAACATTGCAATTAAGTTCATCGTGTCTTCATACATCGCATCCCAATAATCATTTTTGCTCATGCCTTTTGCATATCGTTGAGCAAAAATACTTTTGTTTTGCAATGAGACAATTGCAATACTAAATTGAGCCATCGGATGAGTATCAACTGGCAATGCATCCAATACATCGAAAGTATGTTGAGGTACTGTACTTCTTGCCACCCATTGAGCAGTCAATCCTTTTACCTGGTCTTCCGTTGGAATTTCGCCAACAAGCATCAACCAAAAAAGTGCCTCTGGTAAAGGCTCTTTTCCATCAGCCACACGTGGTAATAAATCTCTTAATTCTGGAATTGAATAACCTCTAAATCTAATTCCTTTAACTGGATCCAATTGTGAAGTTTCCCAAATCATACTTTTCACGCTACGCATTCCTCCAAATACTTGATCAAGAGTCACCTCGTCAACCTTAGTTCCGCCTTGTGCCTTTAAAATACCTTTAATCTCTGTTTTTAATTGAGTTGATTTTTCAAAAAATTTTTGCTTAAGTAGATCCATTGATTTTTATTATATTTTAAAATTCCTGTTTAAATCAGGAAAGATGAATTAAATGATAAAATGTAAACGCGTGAAGATGAATATTGTTAATTCAATGATTGACAAAAATATTAATTTTTTACCAGATGAACGTTTTTTTTGCCTAGATAAAATAGTCGTAAAAAAATAAATAATAAAAAGGAAGCTTAAAAAAAATAAAAGACTTGAATAGTTTATTCAAGTCTTTTATTTTTTATTCGAAAGCTTAGATTAATTAACTTTGATAAGTGCTTTTTTTATGTCAAGCGGAGCCGCTCCTTCCTTTTGCATTCTAGATGCGACATTCGCTCGTTTAGTTCTTATCTCATGTTCTTCTTTTGTCAAAATCTTAACTTGATCTCTATCCAAAATTCTTCGAATAGAAAAATTAGTTTGCTGCTCATTGCTACTCATCTTCGCTAAATATTTATCAATGTCTGCCGCTTCAAGAGGAGCAATTTCAGCCTCATTTTTAAGCTTACGTTGTTGGATTTTTAGCATCTTCGAAGTTTGTGCATCCGTCAAATTATATTTTGCTACTAAAACTTGAGTCATTGCTTCAGCTGAAGATCGATCAGTATCTGTATTTTTTTGTGCAAAAACACTACCCATCATAAAAAGTATTAAACCACTTAAAAGAATCTTTTTCATATTTATCAGAATTAAATGCTCAAATAAAGTTGAGACAACATTAATTAAATTATTTTTGCTAAAGTAAGGAGATGAAATGGAAAATCTCAACTATTGATTACAAAATGTAAAACATTTATTAAAAAAACCTGGAGAAGGAGTCAGGAGTGAGGTTGGTAGCTTTGCTCTCAGTCAGCCTGACAGCTGACTCCTATGTAGATAAAAAAAATTTATGCTCATAATACAAGATAAACTCGTTAGCGATGATGTGATCAAAAAGCAATTCCTCTGTAATTTGAAAGCCTGCAAAGGTGCTTGTTGCTGGGAAGGTGATTTTGGTGCTCCATTGGAAGAGGAAGAAATTGAGATTTTAGATCAAATTTATGACAAGATTGCTCCTTTTTTAACTGAAAAAGGGAGAGAAGCTATTGCTAAAAATGGAACCTCAGTTTATTACGCTGCGGCAGAAGAATTTGGTACTTCTCTTCAACCTGACGGCGCATGTTCTTTTATGACCATCGATGAATTGGGAATCGCAAAATGTGGCATCGAGCAAGCACACAAAGCAGGAGCTATTGATTTTAAAAAACCCATTTCATGCCACCTCTACCCTATTCGAGTGGAAAAAGATGAACGAGTGAATTTTGAAGCATTGAATTATGATATTTGGGATATTTGTTCGGCAGCTTGTGAATTAGGGGAAAAAGAAGAATTGCCAGTTTACAAATTTCTAAAAGAGCCGTTGATTCGGAAATATGGAGCAGAATTTTATGAAGAATTAGATGCGGCAGCAGAGCATTTGAAAAAGGCTAGTGATTAATCAATTTACCTCCCCAACCTTTTCCTTTTTTTACCGTAAAAAACAAAAATTCATTTCAAGTATCATTCCTCCGAATACTCATAAAAACCACGCTTTTTTTGATTTTCAGACGTAAGAATGATACCTTTGCATGGATTTTTCAAAACCTTCGAATTTTGACTTAATCAATCAATGTTTATACAAGGACAAAATTAAGGTATTGATCTCGCCGTCAACACTTTATACATGATACAAAAACACATATTTAAAAATAAATCAATCAAAATTATAATACGAAATGGCGTTAATTGGAAAAATTAGAAAAAATAACTGGCTTTTGATTTTTGCTATCGGTCTAGGATTGGCAGCATTTATCATGATGGATTCTATGTCAGGTGACCGAAGTATCGGAGCAACAAGTGGATCTACTATTGGAAATATAGCTGGTAACAAAATTAGTTACCCTGATTTCGATAGACAATATCAAATCAGAAGTAAAAGCTTCCAAAGTAATGATAGCTATGGACAACGAGCTAGTTTATGGAATTATTTGGTTGAAAAATCAATTATTCAAAACGAAGCAGAAGCTTTAGGTTTAGGAGTAAGTACTAAAGAATTAAGAGACTTGCAATTCGGCCCAGTTGCTGATTTGAGTCCATTAATGGCCTCCCGATTCCCTGCTGGAGGAGCTCAACCACAATTTGGAAGTCCTTCTCAACCTGACATGGAGAGAATTAGACAATTCCAAAAAATGATCGAAGATGATGGAGTTAATGGAGAGCCATTAAGTCCAGACTTCGTTGATTTTTGGAAAATGCATGAAGGCGAAGTGCGAAAAGAACGTATCCAATCTAAATTGTATTCCTTGGTAAGCAAATCGATGTACAACCCTTCTTGGATGGTTGAAAAAGCATACGCTGACCAAAACCAAAGAATTACTTTCGAATATGTAAAAATTCCTTTCGATGAGGTTCAAGATAGCGAAGTAACATTGACTGATGCAGACTTGACAAGCTATCTTAATGCTAATGCTGCAAAGTATATGCAGGATGAAGAAACTCGAAAAGTGGGTTATGTTACATTCAATGTAACTCCTTCTGCAGAAGATTCTTTAGACATTAAGGAAGAGGTGGTAAAATTAGGAAATGAATTTGCTGCAAAAACAACTAAAGACGATATCGATCTTTTTATCGAAAGTAACTTTGGAACTAGAGGCCAAGGCTGGTTAACTGCCGATCAGTTAAATGAAGCAATTAAATCAAGTGCACTCAATCAAGAAGTAGGATCTGTAACCGCTCCATATTTGGAAGGAAGAGCTTATAAAGTAGCTAAAATTCTTGACCGTCGAGTGTTACCTGATTCTGCCACAGTTCGCCATATTTTAATTAGCGATCCTAATTTACAGCGAGGTCAAAAGCCATTCGAAGCTCAATACTTAGCATGGGAGAAAAAAGCAGATAGTTTGAAAGCGGTAATCGAAGCTGGAGGAGACTTTGCTGCTCTTGCTGCTGAATTTAGTACAGATGGAGGAAGTAAAGATAAAGGCGGTGTTTATGAATATACAGCCATCAATCAATGGGTTCCAGAATTCAATGATATGGCATTTTTCGAAGGTGACTTGAATAAACTTTACTCCATTAGAACTGACTTTGGTGTTCACTTAATCGAACCTTTGGGAAGAAAAACGACTACTGATACTGAAAGAGTAAAAGTTGCTTACCTAAGCAAAAATGTTATTCCTTCAAGACAAACTACTAAAGCTGTTTATGCTCAGGCTACTGATTTTATTAGAAATAATAAGACTGTTGAAGCAATGAAAGCAGCAGCAGAAGGTGATGCAAATCTAGAATACACTATTTCTAATCCAGCGACAACGAATGATTATAACATTCAAGGTCTTGGTTCAAGTGAAGACTCTAGAAAAATGATCAAATTTGCTTTTGAAAATAACGTTGGAGATGTTTCTTCAGATGTTTATAGTTTTCAAGATCAGGTTGATTTTTATGATAATAAATACATCGTTTCAGGTGTAGAAATGGTTCAAAAAGCAGGAAAAGCTTCCCTTGAAAATATTAGAGATATCATTACTCCTATTGTTAGAAATATGAAAAAAGGAGAAATCATTAAAGGAAAAATTAATACGCAAGATTTAGGATCTATTGCAAGTACTTTCCAAACAGATTTGGATACTGCAACAAATGTAAGCTTTAGCTCACCAAATGTTCCTGGCCTAGGTCAAGAACCTAAGGTCGTTGCTGCAGCTTTTTCTTTAGATCAAGGAGGTGTTTCGCCTGCGATAATTGGTGAGAATGGAGTTTTCATTGTGAAAACAACTTCAAAACCAGCAGCAACTCCACCATCAAATATTGCTTCCATTAGAAATACTATTCGATTGAATTCTCAGAATCAAGTGAGAACTGCGGTGATGCAATCCATGAAAAAGAATGCAGATATCGACGACAATCGATCTAATTTTTTCTAATTAATCAAAAAAAAATAACAGGATCAGCTTTGGTCCTGTTATTTTTTTTGTTTTAACTTAAATTTTTCTTAACTCCTAATCTACCAAACTTCATCTTTCGTAACCGTTTATTATAGCTTTCTTCCAAAAGCACGATCTGAATACCATACATATTATTATTTCGCATAATTATTGATCAATATAATTATTAAGCTTTCCGAAATTAATCACTCACAACCTTTTTGATTTATTATCATTTATTTATAGTGGCTTTGTTGATTTCGGAATAACTCTATTTATTAAAATTTAGAATCCCTATTATTTAACTTAAAACCCATTTCTATTATGAATATTGCAGTCGTTGGAACTGGTTATGTTGGCCTCGTTTCGGGAACCTGTTTCGCAGAAACTGGTAACAATGTAATTTGCGTAGATATTGACGCAAACAAAGTAGAAAGAATGCGTAATGGCGAGGTGCCCATCTACGAACCTGGTTTAGAATTACTTTTTGAAAGAAATACTAAACAAGGAAGACTTCGATTTACAACTAATTTGGCCGAAGCAGTTAATCATGCTGAAATTATTTTCTTAGCTCTTCCTACTCCTCCGGGAGAAGATGGATCAGCTGACTTATCATACATATTAGGTGTTGCATCTGAATTGTCAAACTTGATTAAAACTTACAAAGTTGTTGTGGACAAAAGTACAGTTCCAGTTGGAACTGCTGAAAAAGTACACGCAGCAATCGCAGCAAATTGTGACGAATCGCTTTTTGATGTAGTTTCAAATCCTGAATTTTTAAGAGAAGGAGTGGCCGTTGACGATTTTTTGAAGCCTGATAGAGTTGTCATCGGAACTACTTCTGAAAAAGCACAAAAGACCATGCGTCGACTGTACGAACCATTTGTTCGTCAAGGAAATCCAATCTTTTTCATGGATGAACGCTCTGCTGAAATGACTAAATATGCAGCAAACTCTTACTTAGCAACTCGTATTTCTTTTATGAATGAGATTGCTAACCTTTGTGAAATGACTGGTGCAAATGTCGATAATGTGAGAAAAGGAATGGGTAGCGATAATCGAATTGGAAAAAGATTCTTATTTCCAGGTGTAGGTTATGGAGGAAGTTGTTTCCCAAAAGATGTTCAAGCATTAGCCAGAACTGCGGCTCAAAACAACTATGAGTTTAAAATTTTGAACTCTGTAATGAGTGTAAATCGTTTGCAAAAAAATATTTTATCTGCAAAAATCTTAAGATATTTTGGAAAAGATTTGACTGGAAAAACCATTGCAGTTTGGGGCTTAGCGTTTAAGCCAAACACGGATGACATTCGTGAAGCACCTGCTTTGTATATCATTAATGATTTATTAAAAGCTGGTGCAAAAATCGTTGCTTACGATCCTGAAGCAATGGAAAATGTAAGTGCAATTTACAATGGTCAAGTTGAAATGGCGGATGACCAATATACTTGTATCGAAAATGCTGATGCCTTGGCAATTATCACAGAATGGAGTGTATTCCGTACACCAAACTTTGATCGAGTAGCTGAAGCATTGAATAATAAAGTTATTTTTGACGGAAGAAACTTATATGATTTAGATAGCATGAAAGAATTAGGCTTCCACTACGAAAGTATTGGAAGAAGCATCGTTGAAACCAAAGTGGAAGCGAAGTAATTTTTTCAGACAAAAATATCAAACCGTAATCTTATTAATTTAAGGTTGCGGTTTTTTTATGGCCTTAATCAACTCCATAAAGTCTTTAATGTGTCATTTTAAAAATTAACTTTTTCAAAAACTGTAATCTATTGTGTAATTTTCCGTTCTGTTTCAATACTTCTTTTTTTTTCAAAAAAATCAAAACAAGACTATAAAAATGAAGCGTATTCTTTTTCCTATTTTTTTATCCATTATTTATTTTAGCTGTAGCGACGTTGAAAAGGTGGAAGTAAAAGAAGGTAATGTAGTTATTGAATCCTACACTCGTCGCAAATCTGATTTTGCCAAACATGGAACTTACACTAGATATTCTACCCAAGGAACCTTGTTGGAAAAATCTGAATATGAAAACAACCAACTTCATGGAACTCAAGAATTTTATTATCCAAATGGACAAATCCAAGAATTAGTCAATTATAAAAATGGTATTCATGACGGTGTATTCAAATCTTTTTTTGAAAATGGAAAAACATCGCAAGAAGCAACCTATGTTGCAGGAGTATGGGAAGGTGAATTTAAAGGTTATTACCCCAATGGCCAACTCAAAGAAATTTTGAGCTTAGAAAAAGGAAAAGAAGTGGGGCCATTCATCGAATATCATGAAAACGGAAATCTAAAAACGGAAGGTTTCTACAATGGTACTGACCCCGATACTGAGTTCGCCCTCGAAAATGGGGAACTTAAGAAGTACGACGAAAATGGCGAGCATTATCAAACCATGGATTGTACGAACGGACGATGTACCACGATATGGAAAAAAGAAGGTATCGAAATCAATGTGGAATAAAGAAATTAAAACCAGTTTGAATTAAAATTACAACAGCATAAAATGAAAAAAATATTACCTCTCCTTTTTACATTAATCTTTGTTTTCGAAAAAACAAATGCACAAGTTGGAGGCGATCACATTTATGAATTTCTCAACCTTTCCAATTCTGCAAGAGTTACTGGCTTAGCTGGAAATTTAATTACGGTAAAAGATGATGATGTTGCCTTGGCTTACTCTAATCCTGCTGTTCTTAATTCCGAAATGCATCAGGCACTTACTTTTAATTATAACTTTCATCTTTCAGATATTAGCAATGGATATTTTGGTTATGCACATCATTTGAAAAAACAAGACATAACCCTGCACGGAGGACTTCAATATATTTCTTATGGAACATTCGATTTGACTGATAACCTTGGAAATGTCAATGGTCAGTTCAAAGCATCAGAGTATGCTTTGACGATGGGAGCAGGAAGACAATTATATGAAAACCTTTCTGTTGGTGCTAATTTAAAAATAATTAATTCTCAATTTGAGTCGTATAATTCTTTTGGAGTGGCAACTGATTTTGCAGCTTATTATTCAGATTCAACAGGACGGTTTGGAGCAACTTTAGTTTTTAAAAATGTAGGGTTTCAACTCTCCGCCTATGAAGGAAAAAATCGAGAACCATTACCTTTTGATATTCAAATAGGCATTTCTCAAAGACTAAAACATTTACCTTTTCGATTTTCTTTTATTGGCCATAATCTACATCGCTGGAACATTACTTACGATGATCCTAATACCGTAGAATCTGTTTTTTTAATTGGCGACGGAGATCAAAATAGCGAAACTCCTTTCAAAGATTTCGCGGATAATTTTTTCCGTCACGTCATTTTTAATGGTGAATTTCTTTTTGGAAAAGGAGAAATTATGCGTTTACGATTTGGGTATAATCACCTGATGAGAAGAGAACTTTCGGTAACTAATTTTAGAAGTAGATCAGGATTTTCTTTTGGAGTGGGAATGAAAATTAAACGGTTTAGGATTGATTATGGAAGAGGAATTCTTCATTTTGCGGGAGGACTAAATCATTTGAGTATTTCGACGAACTTGAAGGAATTTCGACGATAAACCCCTGTCCCCTGAAGGGGAACGAAATATTTGAACTTTGTTTAAAGTATCGAATATTTGCTTTCAAATGGTATTGTATTTTTCACAAAAAGAAATTTCTAATTAAATTAAAAGTATAATTCTCAAGTCTAAGAAAACCTCATATATATCGTTCCCCTTTAGGGGACAGGGGTTTTCAAGGCAACTCCCAACCATACTTTTCCCAATCCTCCTCATAATCAATATCCGAAAGTTGCGGTAAAAAGAAACACCTTTTCTCCAAACTAGCCATCCGTAAAAGTGTTGTTGGAAAAACAGTTTCTGTACTCCATTCTATATTTTCAAAAACAGAAGGCTCAAACGAATTCATTCCCAACAAATAATATCCACCATCAAAAGTAGGCCCGATGACAAACGGATATTCATCTAATTTATCGAGTGCCATTTTTACAATCTCAGGAGTCAACGATGCACAGTCACTTCCGACAATAATTGCCTTTCCATTTTTTTCCAAAACTTCTTGAAAAGCATCAGACATCCGACTTCCCAAGTCTCCTTGCGATTGCACTTTTTTATTAAAAAAATCAGAAGACCACTCATCTTCATTTTCAACAAATGAACTATAAAATAAAAATCGTTCGGCATCAACTGCTCGAACGACTTTTTGAGTATGTCCTAAAAGGGCTTGGTAAATTTTTAGCGCTTGATCATCTCCAACCGTTGCGGCTAAACGGGTTTTTACTTTTCCCTTTTCAATATTTTTTATAAAAATTATTATCGCCATATTTTTGATTTAAGTGATGAACTATGAGTAATAAGTGATGAGTTCTACTTGTTAAAACTCATCACTTATCACTCATAGTTTATCACTCATAGTTTATCACTCCTTTTCCTTTACTTTGATTTCTTATCCTTCTTCTCTTTGTCTTCTAATCTGACTTGCATACCTGCTTTTAATTTTCTAGAAATGGCAGAATATGGCCCAGAAACTACATCGTCTCCTTCTTCTAAACCAGAAAGAATTTGAATATTTTCATCATCTTGAATGCCTGTTTTAACTTCTACCATTTTTACGGTGTCCGCTGACATAACGAAAACTACTTCCTTGATTTCTTCATCTTCTTGCTTCTTTTCCTTCTCATCCTGGTCCTCGTCTTTTTCTTCCTCCCGAGTAGTAACAGATTGAATAGGTATACTCAAAACATCTTTTTGAGTATCTGTATTAATATCAACTGAAGCAGACATACCTGGACGGAAAGGAAATTTTTTCCCTTTCTGAACGATATCTTTATAAGATTCAGGGGCTATTCTAATTTTTACAATAAAGTTAGTTACTTGGTCAGTATTCAATGAAATTGAAGTTCCTGTATTACTGGCTGAGTTAGCAATCTCCGTAACCGTTCCTGTAAATTTTCGATCCAAATATGCATCTACCTCAATCTCGACCTCATCACCAACTGCCACTCGCAAAACATCATTTTCGCTGACATCAACTTGTACCTCCATGGAATTCAAATTAGCGATTCGCATGATTTCAGTTCCCGACATTTGCGCTGTTCCAACCACGCGTTCTCCTTGCTCAATATTCAACTTAGAAACAATTCCTCCCATCGGCGCATAAATAGTTGTCCGCTTCAAACTTGTCGCCATTTCTTTCAGACTCGCCTGAGCACTTTTCACAGAAAATTCTGCGGCTCTTTTACTTTGCTCAGCTGATTCGACATTGGCTTCGGCAGTTTTCACATTAGCCTCAGTTGATCTAAAATTAGCCTGCAATTGTTTTAGCGCAGCCTCAGAATTTTCAAAATCAGCTTGCGAAATCACTCCTTCTTTATGCAATAAAACATTTCGATTATGAATATCACCTTGATTATCTAATTGAGATTTTATTTGTTCCAATTGCGCTCTTGCTTGAATCAATTGTGCTTGAGCTCTGGCAATTCCAGAGGCAGAGTTGGCCACTTGAGCCTTACTATTATTGACAGTTGCTTCCCCTCTTTCGACCATTGACTTATAAGTATCAGGGTCAACTTTACACAACAACTGTCCTGCGATAACTGAATCTCCTTCCTCCACAAAAAGTTCCACAATTTCTCCTGAGACATCAGAACTGATTTTTACTTCTGTTTCTGGAAAAACTTTTCCACTCGCTCCAACCATTTCTTTGATGGTTCTTTTGGAAACTTTTTCAACGGTAACCTCTTCCCCTTTAGGTTTACTTTGTCCTTTAAAATATACGAAGGCTATCAAAGCAAGAGTTGCAACTATTAAAATATAAATTAATGAATTGTTTTTTCGCATGGTTTAACCCCTGTCCCCGGAAGGAAACGTTTGATCTGGGTATTTTTTTGATTTAAAAATTATCTTCCAATGAAGATTTTGTTCTGTCCTGTTTTGAAAAATGTCAATTTGGTTTTTAATAAATTCCACTTTATCGTTCCCCTTTTTATCCAGACACCTCTGCATAGGGAACAGCAGTTTACCTCAATTGCAATTGTTTTCCTTGATAAAAATCTAGCACTTTTAATTTAAAAAGGTAATCATATTTTGCAATAATCAAATCCACTTCTGCTTGATCTAAATTATTTTTAGCCGTAGCATATTCAAATGTGTTGATGGTTCCTAATTGAAATTGTTTTTCTGAATTTTGAAAAGCTGCATCAGATGCTTCTCTAGTTCGTTCGGAAGCAGCGAGTGTTCGTTTAGCAGCTCTGGCATTTGAAAGTGCCGTTTGAATATCGTTTTTAAGATTTTGCTTATTGATTTCGCTAGTATACTGAGTATTAATCATGTTCAGTTCTGCTTGATCCATAGCAATTCGAGCAGAGTGATTATTATAAATTGGGATGTTCAAACTAACTCCAATGCTTTGCCCAAAGTTTTCATTTAATTGAGTCACGTAAGGAGTATTTTCAAATCCAAATTGTACATCAGGAAATAAAAATGTTACTGGAAGTATTGGTGTTGTAGGTGTTTCATCAATAAATCCAGGCACTTCAGCAAAACCATCCACCCTTGTTCCATCTGGTCTTTTTGCTCTTGTAGAAAAGTTAGTATTTAAGCCTGCAAAAGCGGATAATCTAGGTAATAAACTTGATCGTGCTATATCCTTACCAAGTGCTGCACTCTTTACCCTATTTTCATCTGCTTTAATAAATGGCTGATTTATCGTAGATATTTTATACAATTCATTTAAGTTCAAAGCATCAGGATTATCTTCTGCAGTAATGACAATTGTACTTGGTTTCTCTAATTTTATAGTTTTACCTGGATCTAGTTGTAATAAATTCTTCAAGCTTAACAAGCCGGTTTCTACTGCATTTTCTTGGGCAATAATTGCTTGATCATTTCTAGCAATAGTTGCCAAAATCTCTAATCTATCATTTTGAGGTCTTGCCCCTGCTCGAATTAGTTTATCAACTTGATCTAATTGACTTTCTGAAAGCTCTTTTCTTTTTACTGCTGCATCAAGTTGTTCTTCTGCAAATAACACATTCAAATAAGATTGTGCTATCAGCAAACTAATATCATTTTTTGTTTGAGCTAAATCATTCATCGCTGCTTGCAAATCATAACTTGCTTGCTTAATGGAGTTTTCGATTCGTCCACCATTATATAAGGTAACTCCCACATCTAAACTTAAACTATTTGTCCCAATAGAAAGAGAGTTAAAAGCATTTGTTACAGGGTCAATAGTTCGTCCAAATTGATAAGCTCCTCCGACTCTTCCATTCACATTTGGCAATCGATTATACTTACTTCCTCTCTCAGAAAGTTGATTATTTTTTACATTTATCTCTGCTCGCTTAATATTAATATTTTCTTCCAAAGCGTAACGAATACATTTTTCCAATGACCAGGTCTCTTGTGCAAAAACTCCATTGCACATCAAAATGCAAGCAAAAAAAGTTAAGGTTAAATTTTTATACATAGCTAATTCAATTTAGTAAAGTGAAAGGTTTGAATTTGGTTGTAAAAATAATGATACAATAATAATTATGTCAATCTCTACCAACTAATTATTTATATCAAACTTCTTTTTCGAGGGATAAACGATTCAAAAAATAATACCTAAGAAATTCTATGCTTTATCAAGCAAGTATCCTCTAAAACCAAAGGTCTTAGACTTTATTTTATTGCTAATCAATTCAAATTCGAATAATCTAAGTTTTATCTTTCTTATTTTTCTTCATTTGAGCAAAAAAAATATATAAAGTTGGTGAAATTTAATTCATTCTCACTTCTAAAAACAACCACCTTACAATTATTAAAGAAACACAGTCCGAAAGGATTATTTTAAAAAATCATTTGTCAGTTTGACAAATAGCATGTTTTCGATACGGAGGGAGACAAAGTATGGATCGTCTCCCTCGTTTTTTCTCTAATACTTTTTCAAAATATAAAATTGGTCATGGAGACTAAAACTACCTCAATAAACCAAGTGAGGGATCATGGCTTAACGACTAAAATAAAGCAACTAAAACTATTGACAACCCTTACTCCAGTTTTGAAAGGACACTTTTGAAACTGGAGTTTTTTTATCTGATTTTGGTTTCAATTTTAAATCCTTCTTTATCTTTCTTTTTTTAAAAAATCCTTTATTTATCTCAACTATTTTAAAGGTAAAAGCGTTATATTTGCGTACTTAAAGGTCTTTAGACTAAATCTAAATAAAGAAAAGAAAAATAACAAAATGGATAAAAAACTCATCTACCTAGATAATAATGCAACAACTCCTTGTGATCCACGAGTTGTAGACGCAATGTTGCCTTATTTTTACCAGCATCCTGGAAATGCAGCAAGTAGAAATCACCCTTTTGGTTGGGCAGCTGAAGAAGCAGTTGATTATGCTCGAGAGCAAATTGCTAACTTAATTCATGCTGATCCAAAAGAAATTATTTTCACTTCTGGAGCTACTGAAGCGGACAATTTAGCCTTGAAAGGTGTTTTTGAAATGTATAGTCGAAAAGGAAATCACATCATTACTGCTAAGACTGAACACAAAGCAGTCTTGGATGCTTGCCAGAAAATTGAGAAAATGGGTGGCGAGGTAACTTACCTTGATGTTGACTCCAAAGGTTTGGTAAACCTAGAAGAATTAGAAGCTGCGATCACAGATAAAACGATCTTAGTTTCTATCATGTGGGCAAATAACGAAACTGGTACAATTCAACCAATGAAAGCAATTGGTGATATTTGTGCAAAACACGGTGTTTTATTCATGAGTGATGCGACTCAGGTAGTTGGAAAAATTCCAGTTAATCCAAAAGAAGTTGGTGTTCACTTGATGGCTTTTACAGGTCACAAAATGTACGGACCAAAAGGAGTTGGCGCCTTATTCGTGAATAGAAAAAACCCACGAGTTAAAGTTACTTCTCAGATGGACGGTGGTGGACATGAGCGTGGTATGCGTTCAGGTACATTAAATGTTCCAGGTATCGTTGGATTTGGAAAAGCTGCTGAAATTGCAAGCAAAGAAATGGCGCAAGATGCAGAGCGATTAAGTAAATTGAGAGATAAATTACAAGCTGGTTTGATCGCTAACTTGGAAGAATGTTATGTGAATGGTAGCGAAGAAAATAGAATGCCTCACGTAACTAATATTTCATTCAAACATGTGGAAGGTGAAGGTTTGATGATGACATTTAACCAAAACATCGCAGTATCTTCAGGATCTGCTTGTACCTCTGCTTCATTGGAACCATCATACGTTTTGGTTGCTTTAGGATTGGGGGATGATTTAGCACACTCTTCTATCCGATTCAGCTTAGGACGATTTACGACTGAAGAAGAAATTGATTACACTATCGATGCATTAACAAAAGGTGTAAATCACATGCGTGATTTAAGTCCAATTTGGGAAATGTACAAAGAAGGAGTCGATATCGATTCTATCGAATGGTCTGCACATTAAGACAAAATATTTTTTCGAAAAAAATTTTAGTAAAAAAATAAAA
>CAYGRM010000011.1:42439-46744 GCA_964352225.1 uncultured Saprospiraceae bacterium
TATATCATGGCTTATTCTGAAAAATTACTCGATCACTTCAAGCATCCTAAAAATGTAGGAACACTTGACAAAAGCAAAAAAAATGTAGGAACTGGTTTGGTTGGTGCACCTGAATGTGGAGATGTGATGAGATTACAAATCGAAGTAGACGACGAAACTGGAATGATCAAAGATGCTAAATTCAAAACATTCGGTTGTGGATCTGCAATTGCTTCTTCTTCTTTAGCTACGGAGTGGTTAAAAGGAAAATCAATTGAAGATGCATTAGCTATCGACAACATGGCAATCGTAGAAGAATTAGCATTGCCTCCAGTAAAAATACATTGCTCAGTTTTAGCAGAAGATGCAATTAAAGGTGCTATCAAAGATTACCGTGAAAAAAACGGAATCGCAACGCCTGCTGAAGAAACTGCAAAATCTCACTAATTAACCGTTGAGTAAATTAGCTTTTAAAAATAACTAATCACTCAATAACTAATTAACTTAATTATGGTATTCGTAGCAGAAAGTGCAAAATCAAAAGTCGTAGAATTAATGAAAGATGAGAATCTTTCAGAAGAATACTTTGTACGAGTAAGTGTAACAAGTGGTGGTTGCTCTGGTCTATCTTATAAAATGGATTTTGACAACGAGACGCATCCAAACGACCAAGTCTTTGAAGACAATGGTGTTAAAGTAGTAACTGACTTAAAAAGCTTTTTATACTTATGCAACACAACGCTTGAATTTTCAGGTGGCTTGAATGGCAAAGGATTTTACTTTAATAATCCAAATGCCTCAAGAGAATGTGGTTGTGGAGAAAGTTTTGCTGTGTAAGATTTTTTGTACTTAAAAAGAAAAGATTAGTCCTTCTAGCCCTTGCAGGTTAGAAGGACTTTTTTTATTCCGTAAACCAATTCCAAAAGACAATAAACCTTCTTAACATTGTGCAACAACACCTCTTTTTTACGTTTCATAAAAGAGTATTGTGAACAATTTTTATGATAAAAAATCTACTCTTCTTTTTCCTACTTTTTGGGTCATTTGCCTTAGTTGCGCAAAATGATAATTTGTCCAATTGGAAAACCCAAATAGTAACTTTTAAAGGAGATAGTATTTTGCTAGATAGTTTGACAATTGTACCCGAAACTATCAAGATTTTTAATGCAAAAAATAATGAAGTACTCGACACCAGTTCTTTTTACATAAAAAATTCAACCGTTTTTCTAAAAAATAAAAACACCAGTTCAGATTCTACCTCTTTAAAAATAAAATACCGCACACTCCCCTTTTCCCTCCACCAAACTTTTTCTAATCTTGATTCTACCATTATAAAACGTAAAGCTGATGGAACTTACATCGGAGTAGATTATAGTCCTTTCGAACAACAGCGAGGATTATTAGATTACAAAGGACTCGATTACAATGGAAGTTTCGCCCGTGGAATTTCCTTTGGAAATAATCAAAGTTTGGTTTTAAACAGTAGTTTTAATTTGCAACTCGCTGGAACTCTAGGCGATGATATTGAAATTCTTGCAGCTATTTCTGACAATAATATTCCCCTCCAGCCAGAGGGAAATACTGCCCAACTCCAAGAGTTCGATAGAATTTTCATTCAACTGAAAAGAAAAAATCACCAACTCATCGCAGGTGATTACGAACTCAAACGTCCTAATAGTTATTTTATGAATTATTATAAAAGACTGCAAGGCGCAACTTACTCTAACGAAACCCAACTTTTTTCGAAAGGAACTTTAAATTCAAAATTTAGCGCAGCCATCGCCCGTGGAAAATTTGCTCGAAATAATATTATTGCACAGGAGGGAAACCAAGGGCCTTATCGTTTAGAAGGAGCCGACGGGGAACGATTTATCATTGTCCAATCAGGAAGTGAAAAGGTTTATATCGACGGCGCGCTTATGGATAGAGGTTTGGAAAATGATTATGTAATTGATTACAATCGAGGGGATGTCACATTTACCAATCGTCGATTAATTACGAAAGATTCGAGGATTGTCATTGACTTTGAATATGCAGATCAAAATTATACTCGAAGTATGTTTGCGGTTAGCAATGAATATCAGTATAAAAAATGGCGAGTCAATTTTAATTTTTTTAATGAGCAAGATGGAAAAAACTCAACTGGCATTGATGAACTTTCTACTGCACAAAAACAATTTATTGCAGCTCAAGGAGACCAATTGCAAAAAGCACTTTTTACAGGTGTAGATACCTTGGAAGGCGGTTTTGATCCTGATAGAATTATGTACGCTCAAATTGATACAAGTTATTTTATCAATAATATTTTGATTGATACTTCGATTGTAATTTATTCTACCAATGCTGAAATAGCTCTTTACGTAGCACGTTTTTCGGAAGTCGGACAAGGCAATGGAAATTATGATATTGATACTGAAAATGCCATCAACGGAAGAGTTTACAAGTGGATTGCGCCCGACTCCGTCACGGGTTTACCACAAGGAAGATTCGAACCAATTATACGATTAGTCGCTCCGCAAAAACTACAATTGATGACCCTCGGAGCAGAATATCAAATCAATAAAACGTCTTCTATTTTTTCAGAAATAGCGATGAGTAATAAAGACTTAAATCGCTTTTCAAATTTAGATTCGGAGGATGATCGAGGTATTTCTTTTTTCACTAATTATAAAAATGAAAAAAGATTAGGAAAGAAAAAAACAAACCAACAAAGCGCTAAAGAATCAGAGAACATGACGAGAGCCTATGACGGTTGGACGCTACTCACAGATTTAAAGTATGAATTTGTCCAAAAAGATTTCAACTCACTTAACCCTTATCGATCGGCGGAGTTCACTCGAAATTGGAACTTGACCACCGCTAATAATATTTCAAATGATGCTGAACTAGAAAAGAGAACTGAGAATATTGGAACGGCTAGTCTTACTTTGCAAAATAAAAATACTAGTCTTCAATATGAATTCTCAGGTTTTATCCGAGACTCTATCTACACCGGTACCAAACATTTTTCGCAACTCAGATTTTCAAAAAACGGATATAATATCTTAGGTCAAGGAAGTTTATTGAAGTCCACGAGTTTGACGGAAGAAAGTGAATTTTTGAGACCTAAGGTTGATGTTTCAAAGACTTTTAAAAACCTAGGAGATTGGAGTCTTGGAGTGTATGGAGAGCAAGAAAAAAATAGACGTGTAGATATTGTTACAGATACCTTGACGCCAACAAGTTTTTATTATGATTTGTATCGAATTTATTTAAAAAGTCCCCAAAATAATAAATTCAACTTTGGGATCAATTACACAGATCGACAAGATTACCAAGCTGTTCAAAAAGATTTTTTAAAAAATACTAATGCTCAAGAATGGAATATTAATGGCAACTGGGCACAATCAAAAAATTCTCGCCTAGGCTGGAACGTCACTTATCGACAGCTAGAAATCCAAGACTCTACCTTGACCAATCAAGAACCGCAAGAAACTTATTTAGGTCGAGTTGACTATTCTCTCAGATTATTTAAAAGCTTATTGCGATCAAATACAACTTATGACATCGGTTCTGGTCAGGAGCGAAAAATTGAATTCGTCTATGAGCCAGTCAACGATCCAAACTTAGGACAGTACATTTGGAATGATTACAATGATGATGGAGAGCAGCAGAATAATGAATTTGAAGTAGCAGTTTTTCCGCAGGACACCATGTATATTCGGATTCCATTGTATTCCGATATTTTCATTCGAACAAATAATATTCAGTTCAATCAAGTGTTAGGTTTTAATCAAAATTATTTTAAAAATCCTTGGTTTCAGAAAAAGGGATTAAAGAATATATTGAGTCGATTTTCGACTAATTCAACTTTTAGAATAAGTAGAAAAACGAGGGAGATTCCTGGCGTATCACAATGGAATCCTTTTCAAACTGACATCCCTGACGAAGGTTTGGTTTCGCTAAATTCCCTGATCAATAATAGTTTATTTTTTAATCAGCGAGATCCGAGATTTCGTTTTCAATTCAATTCAACCAACAATAACAATCGGCTCGTTTTAACTTCTGGTTTTGAAAATAGAAGAATCGAGCGACAGTCTATTCAGACCTTCCTGAATTTCAAACGTAAATTTGATTTCGAATTTAAATTAGAACAAGAGGTAAGTGAATATGATTCTGAGTTTTTTGACAATCGAGATTACTTGATCGACGGTTGGTCCTTGTCCCCAAAATTCACTTATCGAATTTCTAAAAATTTCAGGATGCAACTTTCTTATGAGTATGTGGATAAGGAAAATATCTTATCGGAAGGCGCAGGAGAAACAGCACGTTTTCATGATATTAGAT
>CAYGRM010000012.1:0-46269 GCA_964352225.1 uncultured Saprospiraceae bacterium
TTGGATATCATCTTCCTCGATTACGAATAATGGGTATTGATCTTTTATGGTTTATGCCAGTCCAACCGATTGGAAAAAAGTATCGAAAAGGAGAATTAGGATCCTACTATTCCATCAAAGATTATAAAGGCATAAATCCTGAATATGGAACCATGAAGGATTTTAAAGCTTTAGTTAAAAAAGCCAAAGACTTAGGATTTAAGTTAATCTTAGATTGGGTAGCTAATCATTCTGCCTGGGATAATGATTGGGCTTTGGAACATCCAGAATGGTACAAGCAAGATGAAGCAGGGAATATCCTTGCGCCTTATGATTGGGAGGATGTTGCAGACTTAGATTTTGACTCCTCGGAGATGAGGAAGGAAATGATTGACTCTATGGCTTTTTGGATAAAAGAAATTGGGCTAGATGGGTTTCGGGCTGACGTTGCTGGCGAAGTCGAAGTAGATTTTTGGGAAGAAGCTAGAGCTGAACTTGATAAAATAAAACCGATTTGGATGATTGCCGAAAATGCTGATCAATTTTGGTTGTTGAATAAAGCATTCAATGCAAACTATGGATGGCCATTTCATTCGATTATGAATAAGATTGCAAAAGGTAGAGAAAACATTTCCGCGATTTTCGATTATTTTGATAAAATAAAGGCCAACTTTCCAGACGGCGCATATCCTATGCAATTCATCACTAACCATGATGAAAATAGTTGGGCAGGAACCGTAAAAGAAAGATTAGGAGCAGGACATCAAGCCTTTGCAGTATTAAGTTTTACCGTTCCAGGTATTCCCTTAATATATTCAGGTCAGGAAGTTGGACTGGATAAAAGGTTACAATTTTTTGCAAAAGATTATATTGATTGGAGCGATCAATCTTTAATTCCTTTTTATACTCAACTCATAAATTTGAAAGCTAGCAACGAAGCCTTGTGGAATGGAACAGCTGGTGGAGAAATCATAAAAATTGACCTTCCTGAATCAGAAAATATTGTCGCTTTTGTTCGAACAAAAAATAATAACAAAGTACTTACAATAATTAACTTATCTGATAAATCTCAGTCCACCCAATTAAAAAAGAAGAGACATGCGGGAATATATCGTGAATATTTTTCCAATGAGAAAATCATTCTTTCTCCCAAAAAATCATTGAAACTTGAACCTTGGGAATACAAAGTTTTCATTTTTGAAAATGAAATCCCTATCAAAATAGCAACTCAACAGGAGGTTTTATCACCTTCGAATAATATAGCTTTAGAGTTTTTCTTAGACGAAGAAGGTACTCCTTATTATAAGGTGAAATTTAAAGAAAAAACGATTATTGAAAATTCTACCTTAGGATTTGATTTTGAGAATCAACCTTCTTTGGAAAGTGGCTTCAAAGTTTTAAAAATCACTAATAATTCATTACAAGAAACCTGGGAAATGCCTTGGGGGGAACAAAGGTTTGTAGAGAATCATTACAACGAAATAGTAATACATTTACAAGAAGAAAAAAAACTTCAACGAAAATTAAATCTATATTTCAGAGCCTATAATGATGGTATTGGATTACGATATGAGTTGTTGAAACAAGACGGTGTAAGTGAAGTTTTGATAACCAATGAGAATACAGAATTTCAATTAACCGATGACCATACTTGTTGGTGGATTCCGGGAGACTGGGACATTTACGAGCACTTATATAACACTACTCCTTTTTCAGAAATCAATGCTACCTCAAAACGAAATCATCCAAATTTAGCGCAAAGCCACATTCCCAAGAATGCCGTCAATACTCCTATTACAATGAGAACTAAGGAAGGAATTCATTTGAGTTTTCACGAGGCCAACTTGACTGACTATTCTGGTATGACCCTTCAATTGGATATTGATACTTACACCATGGTGAGTGATTTGGTGGGTTCAGAACGAAATAATTATAAAGTAAAACGCAGCCTACCTCTTAAAACACCTTGGCGAACTATCCAAATAGCAGATAAAGCAATTGAGTTAATTGATTCAAAACTCATTCTTAATTTGAATGAACCTAATCAGTTGGGAAAGGTAGATTGGTTTTCTCCAAAAAAATATATCGGCATCTGGTGGGAGATGCATTTGGGAATTTCTACTTGGGATATCTCAAGTGGAAAACATGGTGCAACAACTGAAAATGCAAAACGCTACATTGATTTTGCCTCCAAAAATAATATCAATGGCGTGCTAGTAGAAGGATGGAATACGGGTTGGGAAAGGTGGTTTGGAATTGAAGATAGAGAAGGTGTTTTTGATTTTGTCACTCCTTACTCTGATTACGATTTAGAAGAAGTGGTTCGCTATGCAAAATCAAAAGGAATAGAAATTATCATGCATCACGAAACCTCCGCCGCTCCGCGAACTTATGAAAAGCAACTGGAAGCTGCCTATGGATTAATGCAACGGTTAGGAATTCATTCGGTAAAAACAGGCTATGTGGGAAAAATAATCCCTAAAGGAGAATACCATCACGGACAATGGATGGTCAATCATTACCGCAAAGTTTTAGAAACCGCAGCCAAATATTATATAGCAGTTAATGCTCACGAACCGATTAAGGATACAGGTATTAGGCGTACCTTTCCCAATGCAATTTCGAGAGAAGGACTACGTGGGCAAGAGTTCAATGCGTGGGCAACTGATGGAGGTAATCCTCCAGAACATTTATCCATTGTTGCTTTTACCAGAATGTTAGCTGGCCCAATTGATTTTACTCCAGGTGTTTTTGAGATTAGTTTACCACAAAAAGAAAACAATCAAATTAATACTACTCTAGCTCATCAATTAGCATTGTACGTTGTAATCTACAGTCCTGTCCAGATGGCATGCGACCTTCCTGAAAATTATGAAGGACATCCCGCTTTTCAATTTATTAGAGATGTTGGCGTTGATTGGGAACAAACAAAAGTGCTCAATGGAGAAGTTGGAGATTTTGTTACTATCGCTAGAAAGGATCGTAAGTCAGGACATTGGTTTGTAGGAAGTATTACCGATGAAAATCGAAGAGAAGTTGAGATAGATTTTAGCTTCCTAGATAAAGGGAAAAATTATGAAGCCATGATTTATTTAGATGCACACAATGCACATTGGAAAGAAAATCCTACAGCCTTTAGTATAAAAAACATCAAGGTTACTAGCGAGACTAAAAATAAATTTATTCTAGCTGAAGGAGGTGGTTTGGCTATTAGTATTCGTGAAAAAAAATAAATGAAAAAAAATCGGTTTGATAAAAATCATCATTACCTATTGATTTTAATCAATACCGCAAAAATGATTTGAGCATAAATTGTATGAAAATAAATTCATATGCCAAATCCAATCAAGACAATTTTAGGAATTCATATTTGTGGTACAAAATCTACCATTGGTCTTATTAGTCGTAATGGAGAAATCATTTCTCAGTCTTGTTTTATGACTGGAGCTAATAATTCTTTCCATTTTTTCATTCATCAACTTCGAATCCGTACTCAAAAATTAATTGAAGAAGTGCCAACTCCAATTGAATTGATTGGAATTGGAATTGCGGCTCCACATGTTAATATGGAAACAGAAAAGATGGAAAATTCTCCTAATACCAATTGGGGGAAATCTGTCCCTTTAGCCGAATCAATTAGAAAACTATTCAACCTTCCCACCTACATAATTAATGATGCCAATGCTGCTGGCATTGGAGAAAAAGAATTTGGAAAAGCTAAGGAAATGGAAAATTTTGTGGTAGTCACTCTTGGCTCTTGCCTAGGATGTGGAATAATCTCAGAGGGTCATATTCTCAATGGAGCACATGGTCAGACTGGAGAGATTGGACATATTAATGTTGATCCAAATGGGCGGCAATGCAGCTGTGGACATAAAGGATGTTTAGAAACATATGTTTCAGCTGAAGGAATCAAAAGAACGGTATTCCAACTGATGTGCGATATGGTTGAGAAATCTCCTCTAAGGAAAATTTCCTTTAAAAAAATGCAGCTAGATGATATCGTTCTGGCTGCTCAAAAAAAAGATGTCATCTCGAATCAAGCATTTAAAATAACAGGCGAAATTTTAGGGAATAAATTAGCAGAGATCGTGGCATTTTTGGAACCTGAAGCCATCATTCTAACTGGGGAGTTAACCAAGATGGGCAATCCATTTTTATTAGCAACTACCGATAGTCTACACAAGAATTTATTTATTTCGTATCAAGGAAAAATTAAAGTACTACTCTCAGATCAAAGTTCAAATTTAGGTTTGCTTGGGGCAGCAGCGCATGCTTGGCAAAAAATCAATAACGCAGCAAGGACTTCTCGAATAATTCATAGGAGAAAACTAAAAATTGAATAAAGACATGAATCATCCCGAATTTTATAAAACAGGAAAGGATTTCTGATAACAGGGACAGCACTACGTGCTTTTACTTGTTTTTTTCTTACACTTTCTACAAACGGGGACAGTCCTCGCGGACTTTGATGAAAAAAGCCCAGCGGTAAGTTTACAAATGATTATTACTCCAACCGCCAATGATGAAATGCCCATTGATAATCAAAAAACTTATTACTTTCCCATCGTAAATAGTTAAGATCCAAATGACAAAAACGTTTATCCAGCTCGTTGTGAAGAAAATTATATCTTTAATGAAGAGGTAATTACTTACACCGTTAGGTTTCAAAATACAGGAAATGCAGAAGCTATTAATGTTAATATTTTGGATACAATTGATTCTAATTTGGATATTCAATCAATGAGGGTACTTGGAAATAGTCATCCTTTAATTACAGAGATTTACCAAGATAGTATTTTGAATATTAAATTTGATAATATCCTTTTGCCTCATCGTGATTCTATCGAAATAGAAAGCCATGGCTATGTAGTTTTTGAGATTTTTCCAAAATCTAATTTATCAATTAATACAAAAATAGAAAACACCGCAAACATTTATTTTGATTTTAACGATGCAATAATAACTAATACCATTTCTAATACTATAATTGATGAACTACCTTATTGCACGCCGATTGTTAATATTGAAAATTTATCCTTAAAAAATTTGGATTTTCATTTCTCTCCAAATCCTGCAAATGATTGGATTCAACTTTCGTTTTCTGAAAGCTTAGATGAAATAAATTTCCAACTCATCAACAGTCATGGTCAAGAGATCTATTTTGGAAAAGAGAAAAATGTTGGAACTGCTTTTAAAATCCAAACGGATGACTTACCAGAAGGTGTCTATTTTGTAAAAATTCAAAGTGAGGATAATATTGGAATTAGAAAATTTATAAAATTAAATTAGTTGTCATCCATGATTATGCTAATGCATTTTCACTCCCACTATCCAAAGTAAATAACAACGAAGTTTCAAACAACTCTGATTGATGTCGAATTCTATTCATATCAATATTATCAGAATTAAGAGAAAAAATATTTAAATCTGCATAGTGTAATTCACTTACTTCTTTTTCATAATCATCTTTCACAAAAATAATTTCTGAATTATGAATCATGCGAGCAAGAATCATCAACCGATTCATATAATTTGCAGCCCATTGTTTTTCTTTCTCTAAGTTATCTTCGCTACTATTGAGAATTCCAAATATCTTTAATTTTGCATTCCAATTCCGTTGAAGAAGGTAGGCCGTTAACAGTCCTAAATTGAAATTCTCAACTCTATATTTTAGTTCTCGATTAACTATTCTCAGGTCTATCCATAGATTAATCGTTTTCTCTAATCCCAAACCAACTTTTCGATAAGGAACGAATAGATAAGATCCAAAACCATATTGCTTAGATTTTTGTAACAAAATAGCTACATTCTCATCATGATCTCGGAATTCAGTAAGACTTAGGAATAAAACGTTAGGCGTAAAAAAGGAAGCCTTTAAGCTTTGAATGGCATTTAATACACTTGCTTGATAATCATTACATTCTATTATAGCGCTATTGGCCGAAATATTTTGCTCTCTAAAGTATGCACATAATTCAGGTAATCGCTTTTTCATTTTCACCCCAGATTCCCCAGTCAAAAATCCTAAAATTTTTACAGATCCCTTCGGTCGAGCAAGGTTATAAATGGTTCTGTATGACCTTACAACGTCATTTAAATTTTGAGCTGGAACAAGTAAGTTAGGTTGCCAAGAGCGTTCATTCGCTTCAGGTAATCTGCTGACTACTTTGGCTGACCATTCTGCTAAAGAATTAAACATCCCACTACGCGTATCCCCTTCTCGATTATCCAAATTTATTCTTTGAGTTAAGTAAACGTACATCGCCATTACCAAACCAATGGCAATTAAACCAACGGTAGAATTTATAATAAACATCACAAAGAAACAACCAATAGCTCCTAGTAATGGAATAATCATGGGGACTTTTAAGGTAGGTCGAAAACTAATTTGACCTAATCCTTGCTCAATCAAAACTACTACATTAATCATGGCGTAGGTAATCAAAAAGAACATAGTTAAAATAGGTGCGATAGCATTCAAATCTCTCATCAAAAGTGAAAGCAAAATAACAATGCATGTAAAATAAAACGCATATTTAGGTTCTCCTCTTGCGTCTGTTTTAGACAACTTATCATTATAAATTAAAATATGATTTTGACCTAATGCCTGTAAAATTCTTGGTGCACCAACAAGAGAAGATAGTGCTGAAGAAAAAGTGGCTCCCAATAAACCAGCAACCACTAAGGGGGCAAAAAAAGACTTATCGATTAGAATATTATAATTTTCTAATAGCTCTTTTGGTGTTGCTAAATATGCCGCTAAAACTGCTACACCAACATAAATAATATAACTCAAGCCAACTGCTACTAACGTTCCCATTGGAATACTATCTCTTGGTTCTTTTAAATCCCCCGACATATTTGCACCTGCCATGATTCCAGTTACAGCGGGAAAATATACCGCAAATACGATCCAAAAATTTGAGCCACTAAAATTGTTTTCAGGGGAGCCTTCGTAATTTCCGAATAGTTGAATGTCGGTATTAATTGGGTTATTGATAAATCCTAAACCCATCGAAATTAATGACAAAGCGATTACAGCTAGTATAAAATACTGAGTTTTAAAAGCAAAATCAGTACTAATATTTGCAATTATGAAAATCAAAAGAAAGGTCAATAAATCTATAATAATTGCGGGATGGTCAGGATATATCCATTGCCATCCCTCCCGAAAACCAAACACATACATCGCGACTGCAAGTGCTTGTGCAATGTACAATGGAATTCCAATTGCTCCTCCCGCCTCGATTCCAAGTGATTGAGATATAATTGAAAAAGCTCCTCCTGCCTTGATTCGAATATTGGTAACAATAGAGGACATGGATAACGCCGTAAAAAAAGTAATGGCAGTCGCTAAAGAAATAATTCCAATAGCACCTAAAAGCCCTGCATTACCTACCACCCATGGTGCTCGAATAAACATTATTACTCCAAGAATTGTCAAAAGTGTTGGAGTAAAAACGCCTTGAAAAGTACCAAACTTAATTCTGATATTTTTTTCTTCCTCAGCATTTTGAGCAGAACCCATGAGTTGATCTTTCCAATCCTTTGGAGTAGCAAAAATTTTGTTAAAGAAATCCCTGTTCGGCATACCGGATTTTTTTTTGAAGTACTTTTATTTATTTAAAACTATCCAAACAATTTCGCTTTCATATACCTTGCATTCATCTCTGCTATATTTACAATAGAAATTCCTTCCGGACATTCTACCTCGCATGCACCTGTAAAGGAACAATGACCAAAGCCTTCTTTATCCATTTGAGCAGTCATATCTAAAACTCTTTGATGCTGTTCTAATTTACCTTGCGGCAAAGAATTTAAGTGATTGATTTTAGCAGAGGTGAATAAAGCTGCTGAAGAATTTTTGCAAGTAGCTACACATGCACCACAACCAATACAAGCTGCCGCATCCATTGCTCGATCCGAAATTTCTTTTCCAATCAAAATAGCATTTGCCTCGGGAGCCGTTCCTGTTTTAGCACTAATGTATGCACCATGCTCAATAATTCTATCAAATGCAGAACGATCGACCACCAAGTCTTTGATGATTGGAAATGCATCTGCTCGCCAAGGTTCAATAGTAATGGTTTCGCCATCTTTAAAACTTCTCATGTGCAATTGACAGGTCGTCATATTTTCATGAGGACCATGTGCCCGTCCATTGATGAAAATTCCACATTGTCCACAAATTCCTTCTCGACAATCATATTCATAGGCAATCACTTTTTCATTTTTCAACACTAAGATTTCATTCAAATGATCTAGTGCTTCCAAAAATGACATATCCTCGGTAAGATCATTTACTTCATAATCTTTGAAACCTCCTTTTTCTTTGGAACTATTTTGCCTCCAAATTCTAAACGTTACTTTCATGATTTTTTATTTATCAGTTGGTTACTTGGTTATTGAGTTATAAGTTATTTTAGAAATAACTCAATAACCAAATAAATCATAAACGAAAATTATTTATAACTTCTCACGGAAGGTTTAACAAATTCAAATTCTAATTCTTCCTTGTGCAATTTAAAATCACCATCAACATATTCCCAAGCTGAAACATAAGAGTAATCTTCATCTACCCGAACCGCTTCGCCTTCATCAGTTTGATACTCTTCTCTAAAATGTGCTCCGCAAGATTCTTCTCTTTGCAAAGCATCCGTACACATCAAAATCCCCAATTCGATAAAGTCAGCCAAGCGAAGTCCTTTTTCTAACTCGGTATTCATCTCGTTCGCATCACCGGTGATTTTTACATCTTTCCAAAATTCATCACGGATTGATTTGATTTGTTGAAGCGCCTTTTCCAAACCATTTTTATTACGACTCATCGCACATTCTTGCCACATCACTTTACCTAATTCTCTGTGAAAATGATCTACCGTTTTGGTTCCATTGATCGCAAGTATTTGTTGAACATAATCTTTGACTTCTTTTTCTACTTTGGAAA
Organism: uncultured Saprospiraceae bacterium; assembly: GCA_964352225.1. Lineage (GTDB taxonomy): Bacteria > Bacteroidota > Bacteroidia > Chitinophagales > Saprospiraceae > CAJQQY01. The sequence continues at coordinate 8,930 of CAYGRM010000012.1, forward strand.
ATTCTGGATGGTCGGTTGATACATGATCATTTTTTAATTCTGAAGCGAGATAATTATTTATGGTATTTGGTAAAATAAAATATCCATCTACACTTGCTTGAAGTAAAGAATTGGCGCCTAACCGATTGGCTCCATGATCTGAAAAATTGCATTCTCCCACAGCATACAATCCTGGAATCGTAGTCATCAATTCATAGTCCACCCAAAGACCTCCCATTGAAAAATGAGCCGCTGGAGAAATCTGCATCGGCTCTTTATAAGCATCAACGCCAGTAATTTTTTTATACATTTTAAAAAGATTACCATATCGATCCTTTATCGTTTCTTCTCCAAATCTTGCAATCGCATGTTTAAAATCTAGGTAAACTGCATTCTTTAATCTACCTACGCCAAAGCCAGCATCAATCCTTTCTTTAGCAGCTCGGGAAGCAATATCTCGTGGAGCTAAGTTTCCAAAACTGGGGTAACGTCTTTCTAAATAATAATCTCTTTCATCTTCTGGAATATCGTTTGCTTTTCGAGGATCATCTTTTTGTTTCGGAACCCAGATTCGTCCGTCATTTCTTAACGACTCCGACATCAAAGTCAATTTGGATTGTGCTTCGCTTGACTGAGGCAAAGCTGTAGGATGAATTTGCGTAAAACTTGGTGCTGCGAAAAACGCCCCTCTTTTATGTGCCTTCCAGAGAGCGCTTCCATTACAACCTATCGCCAAAGTGGACAATCTAAAAACTCTAGAATAACCTCCTGTTGCCAAAACAACTGCATCGGCAGCAAAGCGTTTTATTTCACCAGTCACCAAATCTCTTGCAATGATTCCTTTAGCTTTTCCATCAACGACGACCAAGTCCAACATTTCTGTTCGAGGAAACATCGTTACTTTTTTTGCCCGAACCATTTTATATAATTGCGAGTAAGCAGCTAGTAAAAGTTGTTGTCCAGTTTGTCCTCTAGCATAAAATGTTCTTTGCACTTGTACCCCTCCAAAACTTCGATTCACTAAAACACCTCCATACTCTCTGGCAAACGGAACCCCTTGCTGAGTGTAATGATCGATCAAGGGTGCTGATAATTCAGCGAGTCGGTAAGTGTTGGCCTCTCGCGAACGGAAGTCTCCTCCCTTGAGTGTATCGTAAAACATTCGATAAACACTATCGCCATCATGTTGATAATTTTTGGCCGCATTAATTCCACCTTGCGCTGCCACCGAGTGCGCACGTCGAGCGGAATCTTGATAGCAAAAACATTGTACATCATATCCTAATTCTGCCAGCGTTGCCGCAGCTCCTGCCCCCGACAACCCCGAACCAACTACGATAATATTTAGTTTTTTCTTATTGGCTGGATTGATCAATTTACTGTGTACTTGATAATTTCGCCATTTTTCTTCTAGTCTTCCTTCCGGAATTTTTGCATCTAAAATCATATTTTAATTCCTATTTGAAATAAACAATAAATGGAATGATCCCAAACAAAATGGAAATCACCAATGCATAAACTAAAGCTACTTTTGATAAAATCCTCAATCCTTCTTTATGATAAAAACCGAGTGTTTTAAAAGCACTTTTTAATCCATGATGCAAATGAAATCCTAAAGGAATCATCAACAAGGAATAAAATATTACGTAAAATATATTGTGAAATAAACTACTCGTCACTTCGTAAACATCTTTGTTCCCCAAGTCATCAACTCCTACTCCCTCTCCCATTCCTAATTTTATTCTTGCCCAAAAATTAGCCAAATGCACTACGATAAATATCAAAATAAATGTTCCGATCAAACCCATATTTTGCGATGCCCAAGAACTATTTTCTTGCGTGTGATTGATGGCATACTTATCTGGTTTTGCTTTTTTATTTCTAATGGTTACTAATAATGCATAGATCACATGTAGAATAATTGACAAGTATAATGCATAAGCCACCAACTTGATTAATGGATTTTCACGCAATAAAGTCGAGTAGGAATTATACATTTCTCTTGCCATTTCTTCTGGTAAAAGTAAAATGCAATTAGCGGAAAGATGTACGATCAAAAATATGCACAGAAATAAACCTGTGGCTGCGATCATACTTTTTCTAAAAAATAAATTCATATTGTTTTCTTATTTACTCATGTTTCGTTGCTAAATTAGATTCGTTTTAGATTCTTATTTTGGTGGATGAATTGAAGGTTGTTCTTTTTTTCATTGAAAAAAAAAGAACCAAAAAATGCTAGGTGAAAAAAATGCTTTTCTCAAAGCAGACGCCCGCGCCCTCATTTTTCACCGATCCTCGCCCGCTCCTTTCTACTCATGGTTTTCCTTCCAATTTTTATTTCTCTTGATAAAAGTCAAAACTTAAATAACTCAAATAAAATTAAATCGTTAGCCGCTGGAACTACAGTTATTTATATAATTGAGCTTTGTATTCTGGGTGCATTAAATTATCGATACTCAAAATTCTATCAAGTTCTTCTTTCGACAAAAGTTCCTTTTCCAAAACTAATTCTTGAACTGTTTTGCCAGTTGCTGCCGCTTCTTTGCCGATCAAATCACCCTTATGATGTCCAATGTATGGATTCAAAAAAGTAATCAGACCGATAGAATTCAAAACCATTTGTTTGGTATGATCTTCATTTGCGGTGATCCCGTCAATACATTTATCTGCGAGAGTGACACATGCATTAGAAAGCAATTCTACTGACTCAAAAAGGCATTGAGCTAAAACTGGCTCCATCACGTTTAATTGTAATTGTCCTGCTTCTGCTGCAAATGAAATCGTCACATCGTTTCCAATAATTTTAAAACAGACTTGATTGACTACTTCGGAAATGACTGGATTTACTTTGGCTGGCATGATAGAGGAACCTGCTTGCATTTTGGGAAGATTAATTTCATTAAATCCACATCTTGGACCAGAGGATAATAATCGAAGGTCATTGCAAATTTTGGATAACTTAACTGCTGTTCTTTTTAATCCTCCAGAAATCATCACATAGTCTCCTGTATCGGAAGTGGCTTCAATTAAATTCTCTGCTTTGACAAAACTTGCATGAGTCAATGCCGCTAATTTTCCAATAGAAATTTCGGAAAAACCTTTAGGTGCATTTACTCCAGTTCCTATGGCGGTTGCTCCTAAGTTTACTTCCAAGATTAAATCTCGACAATTTTTCAAGTTCTTAGTTTCCTCTTTTAAATTAGCTGCCCAAGCACCAAACTCATCACCTAAAGACATAGGAACGGCATCTTGTAGTTGCGTTCTTCCCATCTTTAAGACTTGAGAAAACTCCGCTGATTTTTTGTCCAAACTTATGATCAAATGATTTATTTTTTCCAAAAGCTGATTCATATAATAATAGATCGCCACTCGAAATCCAGTTGGATAAGCATCATTGGTAGATTGTGATTTATTCACATGATCGTTAGGATTCAAAATATCATAACTTCCTTTTGGGTAGCCATGAAGTTCCAAACCAACATTGGCGATTACTTCATTAGCATTCATATTTACAGAAGTTCCCGCTCCACCTTGAAAAGAATCTGTTGGAAAAAAGGGAGTGTATTTTGGCAAATTATTTAAAATTTCATCGCAAGCTTGGATAATCATATCTGCCTTTTCTGAAGGAATTGAACCGATATCTTTATTAGCAAAGGCACAGGCCTTTTTTGTCAAAATCAAGCCTTTGACAAAGATGGCTGAATCGCCCACTTTTGAGTTGGATATTTTAAAATTATCAATAGCACGTTGAGTATGGATGCCGAAATAGTTATCATTACTGATTTCCATTTCACCTAGTAGGTCAATTTCAATTCTTGTTTTGGACATCATTTATTTTTTATAAATCCCTAAAATAAATACAACTATTATTAGCGCCTGGGATTGAATGGCTATGCATGGAGTTATCTTGGCAAAGCTATTATCTTAACCTTAAGTATATATTTTGAAAAGTAATTGTGGAGCAAAAAATCAATCATTATAATTGGTAATGAAAAGATAGAATTTTTTCTTTTATTTTTTATGATTGAATAATAAATAAATTCCCCAAGGTAGAACCAAGATTTTAATTCAACTTTTGATTCCTATTCTTTTAATTGCCTCTACTTTACTTCATCTTTTAGAGAACATAAATGTAGTAGAGAGGATCAAAAATAAAGGTGACAAATGTCATTTTTTAGGTTGACAAAAGTCAAGGTTTAGTGAAAGAATAAAGACTTCTTTTAATCTTTTAAAAATAAAAAAAAGATGTAAAATGAAAGATGTAAAAATTCTTGGAACTGGTTGTCCAAAGTGTAAACAAACTACCTCAATCGTTGAAAAAGCTATCGAGGAACTTGGTCTAACCGATGTAAATATTGAAAAGGTGGAAGACATCATGAAAATAATGGAATACAATGTCATGTCAACACCAGCTGTAGTGATCGATGGTGAAATAAAAATAAAAGGAAGAGTCCCAACTGTAAATGAATTAAAAGAACTGTTGAATTAAAATAATTATGTTTGATTGGTTACAACAGTTGGCAGATTGGTTGGTGTATGAACAATTTGGTTTAGCCAAAGGAGAACATTTATCGGAAGCTTTAAATTTCTTTTTTTACGACAGCATCAAAATTTTGCTTTTACTTTTTCTTGTAATCTTTTTTATGGGAATAGTCAATAGTTATTTCCCCGTAGAAAAGGTTCGAAATTTTCTTTCTCGCAATAAACTATATGGAGCAGAATATCTAATGGCTTCTGCTTTTGGAGTGGTTACACCTTTTTGTTCTTGTTCTTCTGTACCATTATTTATTGGGTTTGTTCGAGGAGGTATTCCTTTGGGAGTTACGTTTGCTTTTTTGATAACATCTCCTTTGGTCAATGAAGTTGCCATAGGACTTTTTGTTGGGTTGTTTGGTTTAAAAATAACTATCATTTATGTGGCAAGTGGAGTACTCTTAGGAATGACAGCTGGACTAATACTATCAAAATTTAAACTTGAAAGATTTCTTACACCATGGGTGAAAAATGTCTTAGCCAATTCGCAAAAAGAAAGTGAAGCCTTCGAAGTTAAACAAACTCCTTTCCTTCAACGGTTGCCAATCATTTGGGCAGAAGTATTGAATATATTAAAGGGTGTCATTCCATATGTTATTATTGGAATTGGGATAGGTGCTCTGATGCACGGTTACATTCCAGAAGGGTTCTTTGAGCAGTATATGAATAAAGAAAATCCCCTTGCTGTTCCTATTGCAACCATCATTGCTGTTCCCATGTATTCAAATGCTTCAGGGGTATTACCTATTGTTCAAGTATTGGTTAGTAAAGGAATTCCACTCGGGACAGCCATTGCTTTTATGATGGGGGTAGTTGGTTTGTCAATTCCAGAAGCGATGTTGCTTAAAAAAGTAATGAGCTTAAAACTAATAGGAATTTTCTTTGGCGTAGTGACAATATGTATTATTATTTCAGGCTATATTTTTAATCTGATTTTTTAGGATTATAAAATGAATGACTCTATAGGTGAAAAAAAGATACCCTTAGCTAGATTACAAAGGGCTGTAAAAATGAATCGAACACAACTCCACAATCAACTAAAAGCCTTAACAAGTTTGTCCACAGTAAAATTATGAAAAACGTTCGAAGAGAAATAGATTACTATGTTGGGTATAAATACCCTAGTCATTTTTCGAGTAATTTTAAAAATACATTTGGAATGGCTACTAGTGAAGTGTAATTTTATGATAGGGAATAATTCCAAAAAATAACAAGCCAATTACAAATTAATGCAATTGGCTTGTTAAAAAAGATAACAATATATTTACATTTTCAATTCTTTAGTTACCTCTTCTAAAAAGTCAAACCAAGTTTGATAGAAAACCACCGTATTCTCTAATCCTTTGATTCCATGACCTTGTCCTTCAAACTTAACTAGCTTAACATTTTTATCATACTTCATCAAACTATCGGCCATCATGGTGCTTCCTTCAATTGGCACTCGACTATCATTAGTTCCATGCGTAAGGAGAAGGTGTCCTTTCATTTTGTCTGCATGGTATAATGGTGAACGATCATTAAGTTTTGCTGCCTCCGTTTTTGGATCTCCGGCTTCGAGAGTTACCCAATCTGGAATATTACAATTTTCATAAAAATGAACGATGTCCGAAAATCCTGCATGGCTAATTCCGAATCCCCAATCAAAATCTACTTTATTTCCATTAATCTCTCCTGGAAAAGTTAAGGTTCTCATCGTGGCATATCCTCCATGACTTCCTCCAAATACACCAATATTTTTTGCTGGAATATTAAGTTTTTCAGAAATATACTTAGCAGCGTAAAATACATCGATGATTTCATTTCCACCTAAATCCTTATCATTCAAAGCTGCGAAATCTTTTCCAAAACCACTACTTCCACGTGGAGAAGGACTCAAAACATAAATGCCGGCATCGGCTAATATTTGATATCGGGTACTAAAATTATTTCCTCCTCCATAGAAGGATTGAATCATGACAATTTGATCTTTAGCTGGAAGTGGATTTTTAGGCTTGTATAAGTACGCGTGAAGTTCACGATTTTTTCCAGTTGCAGGATCAATATCAAAGGTTGGATAAGTGATGCGTTCTGGAGTAGCCTTGTAAATTTTTTCCTTTAATTCTGTAGGTACATCCACAATGGTTTTAGAAGTCAATTTATCCTTTGAAACAATCATTTCATCTATTCGAAACATAGAAGAATTAGATCCAGCAGACACCATCATTTTATCTCCATCTGAATCATAAACACCTATTGAAACATCACTAGCTTTCTGCATGACAATATCACCTGAAGGCAAATCCATCAAATAAATTTGAGTTTCGATTGGTGATGAAGTCGTGGCAAACATATATTTTTTTCCCTCAATGGTAACGATTTCTGAAGTCCCTAAATCTGTTGTAAACTTGGTTAATTGGTTTGATTTTTTAGTTAAAATATTATAACTATAAATATTTCTAAAACCGTCTTCATTCGAAACATACATAAAGGTGTTATTATCCAACCACTCTTTGAATACTCCTGGAGAACTTCTTTTTTGAGAAGCATCTGTTAATAGAGTTTGTGTTTTTTGATCAAAATCGATATACATAATATTACCATATGCTCGATCGGCATCTTTGAGTGCAGTCACTACAACACCTTTCCCTTCTGGCTGCCAACTAGGCGCTCCCCAAGTATATCGCATATCTTTTTTGTCCTGAATAATTTTAGTTTCCTCATTCGTAGTTAAATCTAATATTCTTAGTTCGCCTAATCGATTTGCCTTGGTTCCTAACCTAGTGACATAGGCGACTTTGGTTCCAGCTTCGTCCCATCGATAGCCAAAGATGTAAGGTACATCAGTCAGTTTTTCTACTTTTCCAGTTTTAGGATCAAGACGTGTAAGATTAGTTACTTCATCATTAATTTCATCCCCTGTCCAATAAAGATGATCGTCATTTTTATTGTATCGAATTCCCCAAACATTTCTAGTGGAGTAATCAATGTCGGAGATTTTTTTTCCTTTGGTCAAATCGGGGTTGCCAGTAAGATCTAGTTCTAAGAGATCGGTAGTGGCTCCTCTTTTCATATAGTATAATTTTCCTGCAGCATAAAATGGGTTGAACCCGCTGTACGGAAACCCTTCAATGTAAGGAGTCAAATCAATGGTTCTTCCTTTAAAAGAAACCATTCTAGAATTATCTTTTTCGGTAGTTGTTAAAGTTTCTTCAGCAGGTTGTCCTTCTCCTCCGCAACTGAGTAATCCGACAAAACAAAAACTTATTAATAAGAACTTAAGCAATTTCATGATTAGTTATTTTTTTTGAAAAAATGGGTTTTAAATTAAAGAGTATTTCTATAGGTAAAAGTTGCTCAAAGATAAGAAGTCTTGCTTGATTTTAGTCCAAGATTACAGATTAGACTTGATTCGATAAGATTTAGTTTGGATAAAATTTGTCTTTTGTTTTCCTATATACAAAACTGATGTTGAAAAACTCAATTACCTAAAACCAATTTTGGGAAAACATAATACTCAATCATACAAAAGCACAAATTCGACAAGCCAAAAACTATCCACATAACAATAATCCTACAATTGGAATAAAAATAGGAAACGTCTGCATTCCCTCAGATTTAGGAACTGATTTTTAAGTTCTTGTTTTGCTATAATGTAGCCTAAATTACCCTACTAATATTTAGAAAAAAGATAAAATTCTATTGTTATTCATTATTTCAAAAGTTCAAAAATTTGTTCAATGATAAGTTTTCAAAAATTTGTAAAAAAGTGATTTTCATCAATCAATGAGTAAGTAATAAAATCCCGATATAAAAAGATTATGGAAAATTTCTGATGCATTTTACATACAAGGTATAATTCACTTATTTACCTTTACTTTTTTACATTTCTTCTTTTTAAATAATTTGTCGATGTCCTTTCGCAAAAAATTCACTCCAAATAAAGTTGTTATTCTATTATTTGGAGTACTCATTATTAGTTATTTCTCTCACGTTTTTCAATCTTTTTTAGGATTAAACAAACAAGAAGAAATCTCTGCTATCATTTTAATCGCTACCGCAATCCTATGGGTTTCAGAAGCTCTACCCCTTTACATCACTAGTCTTGCTGTTTTATTTTTTCAAATATTGTGGCTACTTCCGGTACTTGAAGAAAATGGCATTAACGCATCAAAAGAGGATTTTTTAATTGCCTTTTTTGGAGATATAACTTTGCTTTTCATGGGCGGATTTGTGTTGGCTTCCCTGCTCAATAAATATGGGATCTCAAGAATGATCGCAAGAAGTATTCTTGAAAAAACAGGAAATAATCCCTCAAGTGTTTTACTATCCTTAATTTTAGTATCCTCCATATTGTCTATGTGGATTAGTAATACTGCCACAGCAGCAATGATGTTTGCGATCATTGCACCTGTGATAATTGATTTACCAGAAACCTCTCCATTCTCAAAAGCAATAGCTTTGGGTATTCCATTTGCTTGTAATCTTGGCGGAATTGGAACTCCAATTGGAACACCTCCAAATGCTATTGCCATGGATTATTTAATGCAAATGAATATAAATGTAACTTTCGCTAGTTGGATGGCAGTTGCGGTTCCTCTGATGTTTGTATTACTTTTTTCACTTTGGAAATTGTTATTAAAATTATATCCTCCAGGTGATATGAAAGTCCAAATTCAAATTGAAGCCATTACGACATTAGGAAAAAAACAGTACCTCGTCATCGCAATTTTTTTTATTACGGTAATAGGTTGGTTGACCTCTGGAGCAACTGGACTTTCTACAGGAATGGTTGGTCTATTTGTTGTTTTAGCTGCCTTTGGAAGCGGACTTTTAGAGAATCAAGATTTTAAAAACCTGTCGTGGGATATTTTATTTATGCTCGGAGGAGGATTATGTTTGGGTGTAGGATTAAAGAAAAGTGGAATCACGGATACTATTGCAGGTTTACTTCCTTTGGATGGAGGCTTTTTCATCATCTTACTTTTATTAGTTATCCTTGCTGCTATCATGACCACATTTATGAGTAATACAGCTACTGCCAATTTATTAATTCCAGTTGCGGTTGCTCTTCCTCAAGGTGAATTAATCTTAACGATCGCCATTGCTCTAATGTGCTCATCTTCGATGGCTTTACCCATTAGTACGCCCCCAAACGCAATTGCGTTTGGTTCAGGATTTCTGACATCAAAGGATATGTTTTTTTCAGGATCCCTTATAACTATTTTAGCTTTGGTTGGAATACTTTTGACTTGTGTTTTTTATTTACCATTGATTGTTTAAATTAGTTTAGTAAAATTTTTAGTTTACCCTATAAAATTAAACCTATGGATGTTCTCATTCAAAAATGCCAAAATTGTCAATCAGAAAATTTAAAGAATATTTTATTTCGTGAGGCAGGAGAACCTGATCGGGTTTTCGTTGAATGTCATGATTGTCATACATTCGTAGCTAGCTATGTTATAGCCCCTTTAGGCTATTATCATAATGGAAAAGGATTTGAATCTTTCCTCCGAGGTGTCGATCGAAGTGGAGAATTCATGAGTGGCCGAAGAGTTAAAAATCTTTTTCAAGAGAGAACAGAATTAGAAATTGAAGCCTATAAAATTGTAAAAGAAAAACTAGAAGAAAAATTAAAATCTCAAAAGAGCAAAAATCAAGAATAATTAAGCTTACCAGTAAAAATAAAAATCCCCATTGTTAATCAACAAAGGGGATTTTTAATAATCAATCTAGATTAAATCTCTATTTTGAAACCATTACTTTTTGGAAGTAAATTACCTTGGCTGTATCCATTCTCAAGAAATACATACCAGTATTCAAATCATTCACATTAATTTGTGAGACCTGATCAGTAATCGTTCCTTCCTTCAAAACCTTTCCATTGATATCCATTAAGGTTATTCGAACATTTTCATTTAACACTTCTGGAAATTCAATGTTGAAAAATTCAGAGGAAGGATTTGGTGAAATATTTATGCCCGCTTCAGCAGCGTTTAATATTTCAATTCCAATTGTTCCTCCAAAGGTCACATCATCCCAGTAATAAGTTTTATCTCCCGCAGCTGCTCCATCTACACCAAAATTGAAAAAGATCGAAGCTTGATTATACGTATTAGCAAAATTAATTGCAGCAGTTCCTGTAGCTTCATTAGCAAAATCAAAAACTAAAGTTTCCCATGCTCCAGCTACAGTTGAGGTAGCTTCTGTTTCTACGCTGATCGTTGGATCATCATCTTTTTCCACTTTCAATCGAACTTTAATTCCAGCATCTGGAGACCATACTCGAACAGCCATAAAAGTGTTTCCAGCCGAAAAAGGGATTGGCGTTGCAAAGCCACTTCCTCCCATAGTAGTACCGGCAGAGCCTCCTGCTGTACTGCTTTTTAAAACTGTCGCAACCCTGTTGTTAGCGTTAGTTGGGTCCACTACAATTTCTGCAGGATCAGCGCCCTCAAAACTGATCAAGTCATAATATACCGTTGCGACATTTTCAAAAGTGACAGGTAAATCTACTTGAGCCAATCCTCCACTTGCATCAATAAATTCAATATCATCGAAAAGGAAGGTAGAACTAGCTGTACCGTTACCTACGGTTCCAATGTCAAACATTAAAACTAATTCATTATAGATATTAGATGGAGTACCTGTATAATTCCAAGTTAAAGTTTCCCACTCATTGGCAACTGTGGTGTTCACAATATTATCTGGAGCGGCACCTGTCGCACTTTCCAATTTAAAAAGAACAGGAATACCAACTGCTGGTGAAAATACCTTCATGGTAAAAGTATTGTTAGTAGAAAAATCAAGATTGTTAGCTAAAATTAATTTACTCCCGGCAAATGGTTGTCCACCATTTCTAACAATCTGTCCAACTGTTCCACTCATGTTTATACCTGATGGTTGAGGATTGGGAATTACTGCTGCGATTCCGCCATCAAAATCAACAAAGTCAGCAGTAACTGGCGTCGTTTCAAAGTCACATGGAAGACTTACTTGCGCATATCCTAGAGTAGAAGATATCAGTAAGAGGAATAGGATTGTAAAATTTTTCATTATGAAATGATTTAAAATAAGTGATTAAATAGAGTTATAGTTTTGCTTAAAATATTTGTTGGTATTGGGTTTTGTACAAAGAGGTTTTTCTATAGGAAAAAAATATCCTTTGCTTTCATTATTAGTCAAACTAATTATCAATATCCACTAATTAAAAATTAGTTTACCTAAAGGATTGATTTGCATTTTTTGTTATATATCAAAACAGGATTAGACTTTTAAATTCTTGACTTGTAGAATAATATCAAAAAAAAATCCCGAATCGTCCTAAAGAAGATTCGGGATAATATTTTGTAATTAATTATTACCTAGTTCTTAATTAATAGATAATTTCTTAACAGATATTTTATTACCAAATCGACATTCTAAGATATACATCCCACTAGAAAGGCTAGAAACATTAACTGTTTCGTTAGAAGATGGATTTGTTTTCATCATCATAACTCTACCAGTAATGTCGCGGATAATAAGCTCATCCATTACCTCGTCAGATTTGATTTGAATTTCAGAGTTTGCAGGATTTGGGAAGAAACTAAACAAGTCTTCTTTTACTACTTCAACATTTGAAGAAGTACCATCTAGCACAAAAACAAAATGCCAGTATCCTATTCCTCCAAAGTCAATATCAACTACCATTCTATCATTATCAATCACTACTGGATAAGTAATTGACGCTACAGCATCTGCAGGAGAAGTTAACTCACCACCATTGTGAACTTTTGCAAGACCTAAATGTGCACCAACTCCTGTAAGAGTAATTGTTCCTGCAGCCTCATCATATGACCAAGTTGCAGCGTTTGAACCATCATGGGGAGCTACTGGAGTTCCACATCCTTCCGGATCCATACCTTGCCATGCTTCCAACCAAGTACTACCATCTTGAACATTTTCAAAAGATCCATCTGAGTTAAAAACAAATTTATCATCAAATAAACAAGCTCTAGTGGTTACATCATCGGCGCTACTTGCAAACCATGAGTAATCTCCTTGAGTTGGTCCAACAGCCAAAGCTACCGCTTCTGGAGCCAATTTCCATGTTGTTCCTGCAATACTAAATGGAGCAGTTTCTTTCTCCAAAACGAAATGCCAATATCCAATTCCTCCAAAGTCAATATCAATGGTCATGGTATTACCATCAATAACTACTGGGTAAGTAATTGATGCCGGCGCATCTCCTGGAGCTGCTAACTCACCACCATTGTGAACTTTTGCGAGACCTAAATGTGCTCCAACTCCAGTAAGAGTTACTGTTCCTGCACCTGGATCATATGACCATGTTGAAGTGTTTGACCCATCATGGGGAGCTACTGGAACACCACATCCTTCCGGATCCATACCTTGCCATGCTTCCAACCAAGTATCACCATCTTGAATATTTTCAAAAGATCCATCTGCATTAAAGACAAATTTATCATCAAACAAACAAGCTCGAGTGGTAATATCACCTACACTACTTGACCACCAGGAGAAATCTCCTTGAGTTGGCCCAACAGCTAAAGCTTGAGCAGTAGGTGATATTTTCCAGGTTCCTTCTATCTGAGAAAAAACGCTAGTAAATGCGAATACTAACAAAAGTGAAAAGTAAATTTTTTTCATAATTTTACGATTTAAAAGATTAAAGATTATTAACAATATATTATTATTCAAAAGTTATTAATTCATACCAAATTTATATTGCGCTAATATGAGTATTTTTCGTTGATTTTCAAGGGCATAAATAGTCTGTATATTTACATGAGCAGTAAAATCTATATGTTGAAGTAGCTGTGATGTAGTATTGTTAAACAGATTACTTTATTGAAAGCAATGTGTTTTATAAAAAAATACATGCTTTAAACTACCATGCTTTACTATTACTACTAATAATAATATTTAACCCATCTATACTTATCATTTTAACCACATATATGCAAACTTGTTCATCTAAGTTCAAATATTTCCTATAAAAATACGCTCCTTCTTCTTAATTCATTTTTGATAACTGGTAAACACTACATTTAAAATATCAATGAAAATTAACTACAATACCTGTATAGATAAAACTTAAGAAAATTATTTTTTAAATACTGTATTATATTAACTATTTATAATGTAAAAGTTGAAGATTAACTATTCTTAGAATAGTTTAATCCATAACCATAAGGGAACAACGGGTCATAATTTTCATCGCCTCTCAAATAATTTTCCCCTCTTTTCTTTTGCCACGTAAAAGATAGTTTTCCCTCAAAATCATAATCACCAAACAGTACGTCTGCAACTCCCTGTCCTTCTGATCCTGGCAACCATGCCGCTACAAAAGCAGAAGATTCTTCCAATTCCTTTTTAATGATTAATGTCCGTCCACTTACTAAAACTACAACTGCTGGAATCCCTTTATCAGTAATATGTTGAATCGCACGAAGATCTTCAGGATGAATTTCATTTAATACTAATGAGTGCCCATAAGGAGCAAGCACCTTCATAAATCCTTGAATTTTTCCAGCAGTTTCTCCAATGATAGAATCGTTATCTCTGATATCTCCCATTCCTTCGGCATAAGGTGTCTCTCCAATTACAACAATTCCAACATCGTGTTTTTCAGGATCAGCTGCACTACCATTAATATTTAAAATAGCATTGGGTGCAACAGATTTTATCCCATCCCAAATAGAAGTTCCTCCTTCAATAGTTCCTTTTTGAACACTTGCATATTGAGATTGATAGTCCATTCTAATTGAACCATCTTCCATGTCTCGCCCAATTGCTTTGCTATCTGATACACCTTGCCAAGCAACTGTAAAACCGCCACATTGATGTCCACAATCATCTGCATTTTTCCCAGCCACAATGATGCGAGCATTTTTGTTTAGCGGTAAAATATCATTTTGGTTTTTTAATAGAACAAGAGATTTACGAACAGCTTCCCGAGCAACTTCACGATTTTCTTTCGTTCCAAATCTAGGATTCTTTGACCAATGTCTTTCCGCTGGTCTTGGCTTTTCAAATAAACCATATTTTTCTTTTACATATAAAATTCTTCGAACAGCGTCATCTATTCTTTCCATCGGAATTCTTCCTGACTCGACGTGAGTTCTTACATGTGCAATAAAATCCCTCCATTTCTCAGAAACCATAAACATGTCAATCCCTGCATTTACGCTCATCGCTACCGTTTCAAAATAATTCTCATTGAGGTAATCAATTCCATCCCAATCCGAAATAATATAACCATCAAAACCCAATTCATTTTTCAAAACATCAGTCAATAAATAACGATGTCCATGACACTTATCTCCTTTCCAACTGTTGAAAGAAGCCATGACGGTAAGTACTCCTTCTGCAATCGCAGGATAATAAGGAGCTATATGAATTCGGCTCATTTCCTCATCGGTAATATCTGTATCACCTTGGTCAATTCCATATGAAGTTCCACCATCACCTACCCAATGTTTAACACATCCTACCACACTATCTGTACCTAGGTCTCCCTGCAATCCTTTTATAAATCTTCCTGCATACGACTGGACGATTTCCGGATCTTCAGAGTAACTTTCGTAGGTTCTTCCCCATTGGTTATTTCTTGCTACAGCTAAAGTTGGAGCAAAAGTCCATTCTACTCCAGTTGATAAAATTTCACGAGCAGTAACCTTGGCAATCCTTTCAATCAAATCAGGATCACGCATTGCACCTAATCCAATATTGTGAGGAAATATAGTTGCACCAATTACATTATTATGACCATGTATTGCATCAACTCCATATATTATCGGAATAGCTAAATGATGCTCATCTTCTTCCATTGATGCTGCCCAATAGGCATCATTCATCTCAATCCAATCAGATGGTTTGTTTTCACCTGGAACTGAACCACCTCCACTTAGTACAGATCCAATATGATAACTTTTAACTTCCTCTGGTGTAATTGCCATCCGTTCAGTTTGTGTCATTTGACCAATCTTTTGATCAAGAGTCATTTTTTGTAACAATGCTTCTACACGATGTGAAATTTCTTTGTTTGTTTCTACTTGTCTCATATTAATTTTATGTTCGTTTATCAATTTTGCAAATAAAAATTTACTTTGAATGTATCTATGGAAATTTGAAATTCTCCAACTTCTGTCACCCATTCATTTTTCATATTGACAAAAGCTAGATCTTTTTCTGTCAAAGTAAAATCGATTTTTTGAGTTTCTCCTTTAGCCAGCTCAATCTTTTGGAACTTTCGTAATTGTTTTACTGCTGGAACTACACTTGCTACCAAATCAGAGGTATACAATTGTATAACCTCTTTACCGATTTGGTCGCCTGTGTTAGTTATATCTATTGTGACTTGGATGTTTTCATTTTTTGAAAACGTATCCTTTTCAATTTTCAAATTAGAATATTCAAAATTGGTATAACTCAACCCAAATCCAAATTCGTATTGTGGATTAAATGCCTCAAAACCAAAACCTCCATCACGCTTATCTGCTTTGGTATGATCATATGCCCAAATTGAACCAGTATGTCGAGGATAAGTGTAAGGTAATTTTCCACAAGGATTAAAATCTCCAAATAAGACTTCAGCTATTGCTCGGCCACCTTCACTTCCTGGAAGATATGCCATTAAGATACTTTCAACTAGTGGTTCTATCTCACTTATAATTCTTGGGCGAGCTTCCAACAAAACAAGTGTTATTGGTTTTCCCGTTTTGGAGATTTCATGCACTAAATCAAGTTGAGCTTGAGGCATAGTTAAATCTTCAATATCACTTGGCTTCTCCGTGGCAGGTTTTTCACCTAACACTATAATTACATGATCAACACTTTTGGCAATTTGCACGGCTTTGGATGTATTGATGTCTTCATCATAAGAAGTTCCTTCAACATATTTAACCTTGGATTCTCCAATTTTATCTTGAATTGCTTCAAGAACTGTTTTCTTTTCTTCGTCGTTAAAATCAGTTTCACTTCCACCCCAAGTTCGACTCCAAGCTCCATTGAGATAGTTAAATGAATTAGCACCTACGCCGGTTACAAGTACTTTTTTATTTTTGGAAATAGGTAAAAAGTCATTTTCATTTTTGAGTAAGGTTAAACATTCTTTGGCTGCTTCAAAACTTTTTTCTGCAAACTCTTCAGAACCAAACTTAGGATACAATGATGCATCTGTAAGTGGTTTTTCAAATAATCCTAGTTTCTTTTTTACTGTTAATATTCTACGAACTGCATCATCTACACGAGACATTGGAACTTCACCTTCGTTGACTAATTCTACTAAGAAGTCTGCAAAACTTGCATCATAAGGTTCCATACACATATCCATTCCAGCATTGACTGAAATCTTAACAGCCTCTTTTTCATCTTTTGCTACTTGATGAGTTTTTACTAAATTCACCACATCTTCCCAGTCAGAAATTGTAAATCCTTCAAAAGCTAATTCCCCTTTTAAAATTTCAGTAATGAAATGATAATCGGCGTGAGATGGAATTCCATTGACCGAACCTGAGTTTAACATCACCGTCAATGCTCCGTTCTTTATGGCAGATTCAAAAGGTGGTAAATAATATTGACGAAGAATTCTCTCTGGTAAAATTGTTGGGGATCGATCCTTCCCATTCATCGGAGTACCATAACCCAAAAAGTGTTTGAGGCAAACCGCAGATTTATCAAACTGAGAAATATCATCGCCTTGAGCTCCTTTTATCATGGCATCTCCCATGACTGTGGTGAGGTAAGTATCTTCACCAAACGTTTCGAATACACGGCCCCAAAGTGGTTGTTTAGAGACATCCAAAACAGGAGCATAATTCCAAGGAATTCCTGAGGCTTTTATTTCATAAGAAGCGATCGCTCCAGTTGTTTCCGCTAGAGCAGGATTCCAACTTGCGGCCAGGGCTAGTTGTTGAGGGAACAGCGTCGAGCCTGCGGAATAATTAGCTCCGTGAACTGCATCAATTCCATAAATAACTGGAATTTTTAATCGTGATTTTTCTAGTACATAATCTTGAATTTGAGAAATATTTTTTCTCCATTCCGCAGGGTTAAAAGGATAAGTTCCTAGATTTTGAACAGAGCCTACGTGTTTGCGAAGTAATAATTCATTCATTTTAGCGGTATCCAATTCCACGGTATCCCTTCTCATCCAAAAATCACCTTTTGCCAACGCCATCAAACTGATGTTGGTCATTTGACCAGCCTTTTCCTCCAAAGTCATTTTTTGTAACAATGCTTCTACATCATTATCTATAACAGATAATTCACCTCCATTCTTTGGTTTATTACAACTTAAAAATGTAGTTAAAATAAGGATCAAAAATCCTAAAGATTTTAATTTCTCAACAGTACTCAAAATTGATTTTATTTAATATAGTTTGCTCTTCTTTTTTCTTAAAAGAAAATTTTAACGCTTTTCATAAACTCGCACATAGTCGACGATGAACTTTTGGGAAGTAGCAGTTTCATGCATTCCCTTTTGACCTCCCCATCCTCCGCCCATGGCAAGATTTAATATAATATTTTGTGCCTGTCCAAATGGCCAAGCAAGCTCCGTAGAGGTATCATTATAAGAAAAATATTCTTTACCATCTACCGTAGCAATCATCCCTTCTGTTGTCCAATCAATAGCATAGGTATGAAACTCATTATTCATATTTTCTACCTCCGTAATTCCTGTAGGTTGATTTCCTAGCTTAAAATAATATGCTCCACTATGTGCGGAAGCATGAGCTTTCCCATTACCTGTTTCATCATCTAATTCATAACCAACCGTTTCCAAAATATCAATTTCCCCACAATAAGGCCATGATAATTCATCAACATATTTATCACCGAGTGTCCAACCTGCAGCCCAATTACCTTTTTCTACTGGCACTTTTGCACGGAATTCAATCCGACCATAAAGAAAAGAAACTTTCCCTCGAGTAGTCAAGCGAGCAGAAGTCCATTCTTGTCCCATATCATTTTTCCGAGCTTCAATGATTAAGTTTCCATTTTCTTGACGTGCATTTTCGGTTCGTTTTTCAGTATAATATTGCAACTCATTATTACCCCAACCCCAGTTACCGATATCAAAAGTCCACTTAGTTGTATCAGGTATACCTTCCCCATCAAATTCATCCGCCCACACGATTTTCCATTCTTTCCCATCTGTTTTTTGAGTAAGATTTTGAGGAGTAACTTGATGTTTTTTCATCAAGGTAAATTTGAACCAGTCAACTTGCACACTATCACCTTTTAAGTGTAATCTCATTTTGTGGAGACCTTTATTTAATGGACTTCCATCTTTACTTGAAATTGTAAATGTCTTGTTATTCGAAATAGGAACTGCTCCTGTAACATTATAAGTACGGCCATCCTTATTATCAATATAGTCTTCCATCCAGGCGGTTGCATCATCAGATTCAGCAGCTGCATTTATTTCAAATTTATACCGTCCTGCTTCTGGAATATTTACATCAAATGAAACCCAAGATTCACCTTCTGAGGAGGTGATTGATTTACCCTCTACCTTAGTGATTTCACCTTTAGATTCAATGAAATTTTCTACCTCGGTAGTGACACTAATCTCAGACTTTGGAGTTTCTGAATCAGTTACCTTGGCGTTTTTTTCAGCATTTTGAACGCAAGAAACTAAAGCAAATATGATAAAAATTTTAAGTGTAACAAGTATAAAATAAGAAGGGTTTTTCATGATATAAATTTGGTATTTTTATTTTGTTCTGATTAAATGAATGTTTAAAATTATGGTAACTATCTCATAATCAATAAATTAAGTCGAATGTTACATAATGTAACATTCGACCTAAAAAAATTATTTAACTAATAGTGCTTCCAATTCTTCTAATGATTTCCCTTTGGTTTCAGGTACTTTCATGATAATAAAAATCAATCCTATCACCGCAAATAATCCATAAATAAGGAAGGTCATTGAACTCCCTAAATTGTCTAATTCCCACGGGAATATAAATTGAACTATGGTACTAACTCCAGAATTAACTAATCCAACAAATGATATGGCAATTCCTCGAATCCAATTGGGAAATAGCTCTGAAAATAAAACCCACATCACAGGCCCGACTGAAACGGCAAAGGAAGCCACAAAACCTAAAATACAAATTAGTATAAGCCAAGAATTCATAGTAACTGCTGCAGTAATTAATTCAGATTCTACTGCTTGAGCTGATTCTTTTCCTAAGGCATCACGAGTAGCTCTTTTGAAGCTGACATCATCTGTAAAAGTTTGTCCAACGAGGGTGGCAAGTTGTTCTTGATCAACTGTAGCAGGTAACGATTTAACTGATTCAGCTGTCAAGGTATAAGTTGCTTGATTAAATCCATAAGCCAATAAAAACATAGTAATTACAATTCCTCCTACTCCAAAAATAAGTAATGGTTTTCTTCCTAATTTATCAATTAAGGCAATGGCTATTAAGGTGAAAACTAAATTCACAAGACCTACTAAAATGGCTTGTACAAATGAAGCATCTGTTCCAATACCAGATTGCTCAAAAATCATAGGCGCATAAAAGAATACTGAATTGATACCCGTAATCTGTTGTAAAATACCAATCACCAGTCCAATCGTTAACACTAATCGTAAAGATGGTTTTAATAAATCCTTAACAGTAGAGGTTTCATCTCCTGAATCTGAATGCATACTTTCTCTTACTGAATTGATAATTTTTTCAGCTTCTTCATCATCAGCTGCCCTTTTCATGATAGCTAGTGCTTCTTCATATCTTCCTTTCATAGCCAACCAACGAGGACTATTCGGAACGAAGAATAAGGCAAAAAAGTAAAGTACAGCTGGAAGTGCTTCCAAGCCTAACATCCACCTCCAATTGTATTCGTCAAATTTCAGAGATTGAGCCCAAGCTGCATCTGAATCACCAAGTTGGAGAATCAAATAATTGGTAAAAAAGGCTACGGAGATTCCCAGTACAATATTTAGCTGGTTAAAAGATACCATTCTACCTCGCATAGATGGAGGTGCAATTTCTGCAATGTACATTGGTGCAATAATCAAAGAAGCACCCACTCCTAATCCACCGATCATTCTCGCAATTACTAGTACTATAAAGGAAGGTGCGAATGCAGAACCAATAGCTGATATGAAATATAATAAAGCAGCTACAGTTAAAACATTCTTCCGACCGTATTTATCACTAATTGGACCGGCAAACATCATAGACAAAGTTGCCATAACGGTAAGTGATGCAACTGCCCATCCTAATTCAAGTTTTGTTAAGTCAAATTCAATTTCAATAAATTTATTAACACCAGAAATAACTGATGCATCGAATCCCATTAAAAATCCGCCTAAAGCGACAATTAATGCGACCAGGACAATAAAGTTGGTTTTTCCCATGAGTAAAAGATTTAAGTTGATTATTTCGTTTCTAAAAAGTTTGAATAAATATAGTTATAGTTTTTTAAAGCTCATTTATCAATATGTTTTTTATTTTATATAAAAGGATGTTCTCAAATTAGCGTTGGAATTACCCCCCACCCAAACTTCAAATTGTCCTGGTTCGGTTACTAATTCCATTTTTCTATTATAAAAAGCTAGATCATCCGTATGGAGATGAAAAGTGATCGTTTTGGTTTCCCCAACATTTAAATGTACTCGTTGAAAGCCCTTCAATTCTTTAATTGGTCTAGTTACATTTCCTACTAAATCTCGGATATATAATTGGGCGATTTCAATAGAGTCATATCTTCCATTATTAGTAAGTTGGGCATATACTTCTATACTTTCTCCCATTTCAATTACTCCTGATGATAACCAAATATTATGGTAAATAAAATGACCATATGATAGACCAAAACCGAATGGATAAAGTGGCTCAAACCCAGCATCTAAATGAAAGGAAGTATTCCCAACTGAAGTTTGACCAGCACGTGGTTCGATTTCATCTATATGTGTGAAGGAATCGTAAGTAGCCGGTTTTCCAGAATTTCTTTGGTTATAATAAATAGGAATTTGACCTACCATTTTTGGAAAAGTTACCGGCAATTTACCGGATGGATATTCGTTTCCAAATAAAATATCTGCTATTGCTGGACCTCCCATTGTTCCAGGATGCCAAGCAAATAACATGGCATTTACAAAATGTTGTGTTTTATCTAATGTTAAAGGACGTCCTGCCATTATTACTAAAACAGTCGACTTTCCAAGTTTAGAAATCTCCTCTAATAGTTCATTTTGGTATCCCGGTAAATCAATATCTGCTCGGCAATGTGCCTCTCCAGATAGAATCGCTTCCTCCCCTAGAAAGAAAATAATAGTATCTGATTTTTTAGCGATTTCCATAGCCTCTAAGTAATATTCATCTTTGTTTTTACTCCGAGTTGTTTCCATTCCTCGGGCAACATGAATATTTACATCTTCTCCAACCATTTCTTGAATCGCCTGTAAAGGAGTTTGACACCATTCTTCTTTACCATCAAAAGTCCATGTTCCCATCTGCTCGAAACCATCATCTGCTAATGGGCCGATGATGGCTAAGTCCTTAATATTATTTTTTTTGAGAGGAAGTTTATTGAAGTCATTTTTGAGCAAAACAATACTTTCTAAAGCTGCTTGTTTTGCAATTTGTAAAAATTCATCATTCCCTTTTTCAGGAAAATCTAATTGATCAAAATCTGGTTTATCAAATAAACCTAAATCAAATTTTACCTTTAAAATATTACGAACACATTGATCAATTTTCTCAATTGGAATTCTTCCTTTCTCGACTAAAAGCTCTAAGTTATGTAGGTAGGTGTGGCTAGCCATTTCCATATCGACCCCAGCATTTACAGCTTCAAAAGCTGCTTCCTTTTCATTTTCTGAAAATCCATGAGTAATTAATTGGATGACAGAATCCCAATCACTCACTACAAATCCTTCGTAATTCCACTCATCTCGTAGGATGTTTTTCATCAAAAATTCATTACCCGAAGCAGGCACTCCATTTAGATCTGAAAAGGCAGCCATAAAGGTTGCTACACCAGCATCAGCAGCAGCTTTGAAAGGAGGAAGTACCACATTACGTAATTCATTTTCTGAAATATTCACGTAGGCATAATCCTTTCCTGCTTCTGAATATCCATATCCAGCAAAGTGCTTTGCACAGGCTGCAATACTATCAGATTTTGATAAATCATCTCCTTGGAATCCTTGGATCATAGCTTTTCCTAGAACACTAGTTAGATAGGTATCCTCTCCTAAGGTTTCAGCTATTCTACCCCACCGAGGATCTCTTGATATGTCAATCATGGGAGCAAATGTCCAATGTATTCCAGAAGAGGCAGCTTCGATAGCAGCTACTCTTGCTCCTTCTTCGATTAGCTTCGGATTCCAACTAGCTGCTTGACCAAGTGGAATCGGCATCATAGTTTGGAAGCCATGAATCACATCTCGACCTATAATAATTGGAATACCTAATCTACTTTCTTCCCTCGCTATTCTTTGTAATTCCTTTAATTTTGCTTCATCAACTTCATTTAAAATAGATCCAACTTTTCCCTCTCGAATGGCTGAACGGAAATCCTCCGTTATTACTTTTCGATTGGCAAATTGAGACATCTGCCCAATTTTTTCCTGAATCGTCATTTTTTCTAACAATTCATTTACACGAGTTGCTGTATCTTTTACGCTAGATGTTTCAGTATTTGATTCGTTATAATTCATTTACTATTTGAAGTTATTAATGAAGTAAAATGGATTGGCAAGAGATTGAAAAATGCCTTGATCGTTAATTTCGAGTACTTGACTTATTTCAATAAACTGAAGAGATATTTATTCGACCTCTTCAATCCATTTTGAATATTTAGGCAGAGCCTGATATGTCAAAATAATTTTTCCAAAAATAATGGAAGAAATATAAAATGTGATAAAAACAATACGTAGATTTTTTTCATCATCATACTGTTTTGGTTGAAAAAAATTATTTTTCCTGATACACCCGAACATAGTCTACTTCCAACTTTTGAGGAAAAATTGTGGAGGCATTAGGATCCCCTGGTAGGTTTCCTCCTACAGCAACATTTAATATCATATGGAATTTTTGATCAAATGGGAAAGGTGCTGGGAGAACGGTAGATCGTGTATTTGGTTCTCCGTAATTTACCCCATCTAATTGAAATTGGATGCAGTCTTCTGACCATAGCACAGAATAAACATGAAACTCGTCAGCAAATGTTCCAGATTCCTTAACAGTATCTTGGCTAAAGAATCTCCAATTTTCAATTCCTAAACCATAGTGGATAGTTCCGAATACTTCATTTGGCTTACTTCCGATGTTTTCCATAATATCAATTTCACCACTTCGAGGCCATTGCCCATAAACTGTGTCTGTTGGAAGCATCCAAATGGCTGGCCATAGCCCTTGACCTTGTGGTAACTTAGCTCGAACATCCATCCGACCATATTTCCAGTCTCCTTTATTTTTTGTCACCATTCGAGCGGAAGTATATTGATGTTGTCCTAAATAGAGAGGACTTTCCTTTTTCGCTTCAATTACGAGGTTCCCATTATTTATGTAGGAATTATCAGATCGATCAGTATAATATTCTAATTCATTATTTCCCCAGCCACATAAATCAGGACTTATTTGACATCCATCTCCTAGATCGTAAGACCATTTGGAAGCGTCAATTTCAGTTCCATCAAATTCATCACTCCAAACCATTTGATAATTTTCAAGTGATTTAGTGAAATCACACCCACCAATATCGGCGGGCTCTTGACAACTTGAAAGAAATAATAGGAATATGGATAAAATAGAAAGGATTATTTGGTTGAAGATTTTCATTTCAATGATTTATGTTTTAAAAAAAGATAATCGTCAAATTTAGTATTGAATCGACCTATTCAAGATTTTAAGCATACATCTTACTTACATCGATAGTTTTACCCTATACATCACTACTACATCAATTGACTTCATTGATTTTATAACATTTAAATATTCTCTTTGTTTGCAAGGCATGAGCTAATTTTTTAGATAGCATTTATTACATCATTTATGAAATAATGAATACATTTACGTTAAATAAAATCTATGAAGAAAACAATTATAATTCTCCTTATTCTTTCCCTAGTAAGCTTTTTTAGTGCACAAGCACAAAACCAAAAGCTTGGTTCTCCATCTATTACAAATTTTTCAAGGGCTGACTATAATGCTGGAACTCAGAATTGGGGTATTGGGCAAGATGATCAAGGAATTATATATTTTGCTAATAATAAAGGTTTGTTAGAATTTGATGGAACTAATTGGCGAACCTTTTCACTTCCAAATGGTACAATTGCACGTTCCGTAAACTTTGATTCTGATGGTCGGATATACTTTGGAGGACAAAATGAATTTGGCTACCTAGAAAGAAATAAGAGTGGAAAACCAATTTACAAATCTCTCACCCATTTAATTCCTGAGGAATTTAAGAGTTTTGAGGATATTTGGGAAATATTCATCCATCCAAATGGTATTTATTTTTGTTCGGAAAAGGGAATTATTTTTCTTAAAAATGGGCAAATTAAAATAATAAAACCAAGCAAAGAAAGATTTGAAAGTTTTTTTCAACTTGAGGATAAGATATATATTCAAAGTCTGAAAGAGGGTTTGTTTGAGTTACAGAACGATTCTATCATCCCGATTCCCAATACAAATATTTTCCAAAACGATAGAATTATCTCAATTCTTCCCATGGATAACTCACAGAAATTGATTCTTACTTTTTCCAAGGGGTTGTACCTAATGGATGATTCGGGGATTACCCCATGGAATGTATCCTCTAATAATTTTTTTAAAACACACCAAGCCTACTGTGCTATCAGGTTAAACGATGGAAAATATGCGGTGGGGACTCCTCAAAATGGCCTCTTAATAATAAATAATGAAGGAGGAGAAGAATTACATATTAATAAAGACAAAGGCCTTCAAAACAATACAATCCTTTCTCTAATGCAAGATAGTCAACAAAATATTTGGCTTGGATTGGACAATGGAATTGACTATGCGGAGATTAATTCACCTATCACAAAAATAAGAAATCAAGAAGGAATTTCAGGAACAGGATATGCCTCTATTTCATATAAAGGAAAACTCTTTTTTGGGACAAATCAGGGTTTATTCTTCAAAGAATGGAATGAGAAAAGTGATTCAGAAAAAACCACGAAATTTAAATTAGTGGAAAATGGTTTGGGACAAGTTTGGAGTATTGATAAGGTCAACGGTGAACTTATTGTCGGGCAGCACAAAGGAACTTCCATCCTTAAAAATGAGAAACTAGTTCCCATTTCAAATGTTCAAGGAGCTTGGAAATTCATGGTTTTGAATTCGAATCCAAATTATGCTATTGGAGGTGCCTACTCTGGTCTATATCTATATAAAAAGCAAATTGATAATACTGGAAATGAAAACCATCTTAATTGGAAACTTGTAGGAAAAATAGATGGCTTCAATGAGTCAGCACGGATTTTTGAAGAAGACTCAGACGGTAACATATGGGTTTCTCACTCTTATAAAGGATTATATAAAATAGCCTTGGCAAATGACTTTAAATCGGTGACCAATATAAAATCGTATGTTGGATCAAATGGTTTACCGAATGAATTAGTGATTAATGTTGTAAAAGTTAGAAATGAATTAATCTATACTACTCCCAAAGGGGTTTTTAAATACGACGTCTTCAAAGATCAATTTATTCCACATCAAGATTTCATTGAGATATTTGGAGAAAACAGGAATTACCATCGATTAATAGAAGATAAATTGGGAAATATATGGTTCTCCATTGATAGTGAATTTGGAGTTATTAAGGTGGAGGAAAAAGGAGTTTTTAATAGTTTTAAAGTTAAGTATTTTAATCAAATTCAGGATGATTTAGTAGATGGGTTTGAACATATTTATGCTTTTAATGAAAACCACGTCTTCATCGGAAGTGAAAAAGGGTTTGCTCATTATAGTCCACTAGATAGAAAGAATCGAGACTTTTTATTTAAAATTTTAATCAGAAAAGTCACCAATATTACTCATGAAGATTCAACTTTCTACTGGGGTAATCCAAATAAGGAAAATTATGATTTCCATTACAAAATGAATGATTTCCATTTTTCCTTTTCAGCTCCCTACTTTGAAAAAATTGGATATCTAAGATATCGATTCAAATTAGATGGATTTGAAAATGATTGGTCTGACTGGGTCGCTAAGACTGAAAAAGAATACACTAATCTTTCCCCTGGTAAATATAACTTTAAGGTTCAAGCTAGAAATGCCTATGGTCAATTAAGCGATGAGGCTAGCTTCGAATTTAAAATTAATTCTCCTTGGTTTTGGTCTTGGTACAGTAAGATGGCTTACCTCATTTTGGCTCTGTTGGGATTGTATAGCTTCTCTGAAATAATCTCTAAACGTGAAGAGAAAAAAACAGAAGCATTCAAAAAAGAACAAACTGAAAAACTTGAATTAAAAGAAGCTGAATTCGAAAAAGAAGTCAAAAAATCTGAAGGTGAAATTATTAAACTTAAAAATGATAAACTTCACACCGATATCAGACATAAAAATAGTCAACTCGCTTCTGCGACCATGCACTTGGTGCAAAAAAGTGAGATTTTGATGAAAATTAAACATGACTTATTAAATATTCAATCTGAAGCAACACCTGGTTTGAAAAAGAAAATACAACAAATTACTCGAGTAATTGAATCTGATATTCAATTAGATGATAGTTGGGAGCAATTTGAGACTTATTTTGATCAAGTCCACGAAAATTTCTTTAAAAGACTCCGAAGTAAATTCCCAGAATTGACACCAAAAGATCAAAAATTATGCGCTTATCTACGTATGAATTTAACTACGAAAGAAATCGCTCCTCTTCTAAATATTTCAGTTCGAGGAGTTGAAATAAGTCGATATAGATTGAGAAAAAAATTAGAACTTAACTCAGAGGTAAACTTGGTTGCCTTTATTATGGAAGTCTAAGAGACTGTTTTGAATTATGTCGCTAACTTTTTTATGCGTCTTTTTTCACCAAATTTCGTTTTTTTCTCGGGCAATAACTAAGGCTATTCCCCTCCAAAAAAGCCTCATTTGGCAAAAAAATACACTATAAAAAATTTTAGCACACATTTCAAAACAGCCTCTAATGATTAAGAAATTTTATAAAATAAATAGCCCCAGACTTGTTTAAAAGTCTGAGGCATTTTTCTAAATGTTAGCTTTTACAATTGATACAATTACATCGTATCGTTTTCCTCCCATTCAATTACTAATTCATTTTTGGTAATAGAAATTGGAAGAATTTTGGTTGTAGTATCTGTTTTCAATTTTAAAAAATATGAACCAATCGCTAATTCACTTAAGTTATATTTTCTTTCGAAATTAGCCGAATGAATAGCATATTCAGTAAAAATGATGTTACCATTTTTATCTTCAAAGATCACCTCTACAAAGGCTGAAGACATATCCTTCGTCTCAAAATAAAAGGATTTTTCTCCTGCATTTTTGATAATAAATGATGGGTTGCCTGTTCCAGCAAACGTTAGATTTGATATAAATAAAATGGCTAATGTTATTGCAATCTTAATTTGTGTTTTCATAATAAATTATTTTATTAATGTAAATGATAAATAAGTACTAGACTTATTACTTTTAAATACAACACAAATTTAAGGGCAATCTATTGACCAAACTACCTGATATTTAACAGGTATATATGCTAAATTAACCCTAATACTGTTTTAACTATAATAAACATGTTAATTTGGCACCAAATATGGTAAATTTAATATAACAAGGGTTAATTAAGAATATTTAGTTTTTTGACAAAAAAAAAGTGAGAAGAATGCTCTTCTCACCTAATGAAACATGTTTTCGTTTCTAAGTTTTTTTATTTCGTTTTACTCACATAAAATGGAAAGTTAGCTGTTGCAGCATTTCCATTTCCATCGTATATATAGGCAAACAATCTGTATGCTCCTTCTTTTCGAGGTGCCTTGAAATTCAAAGTACCATTCTGACTTCCTTCCCTGACGATAACTTCAATTGGCTCTGGTCTGGATTCTTTATCACCCCCTGATTTAATATCAGTACTTTCAGGCAGAATCTCCCATCTATATTTTAAATCATCACCATCAGGATCTGTCGTATCAATTTTAAATTGAACTTTGGCTTTTGGTTTTACATAGACATTATCTAAAGGTTTTTTCCCATCCATCGTCATAGAGGCAATATTTGGAGATCGATTATCAGGATACTTTCCACTCCATGACTTCTCTAATACATCCATAACTTCCGTTTCCGACCCATCTTCTAAAAACAAACCATACCATGTAGGAGTGGTCTCTTGTTTTTGCCCCCAAAGAAATACATAAGAACCAACGCACATTTCTTTATCAGCAGCAATTCCTAACTCATACCTTCTTTTGTAATCAGCTGCTTTTTCTGTACTTGTTTGTTCAATTGGAACTCCCCACTCTGTTTTGGCAACTTCCCAATGCCCATTTGGGCCCCATTCTGTAATTACATAAGGTCTATCCCAACCATAAGCTCTCATTTCTTTATCAATTCCAATTAGCCCTCCATAGGTATTAATTCCATAAACATCAATATGAGGTGCACGTTCCATAATCAGTTGTACCTCTGCTACATCTAAACCTGCAGTTACCGTCATGGTAGGATGATTAGGGTCTTCTTCCTTAATCATTTTAGCAATATCATCTATGGCATTCCAAACCTTAAAATCAGAATAAAATAAATCAGTCTCGTTTCCGATTCCCCACATTAGAAGTGCTGGATGATCTTTGTACTCTTTGACTACCTCTGTAAATCTTTCTAACTGCGCCTGTACGCCCTTCGCATCATCGTAGTCAAATCCTTGACGCTCACACCCTACCCATAATCCAAAAAGAACAGTCAACCCTTTAGCATGAGCATCATCTAATATTGCGATGGCTTCTCCCACTCCCCAAGTTCTTACCGAATTAGCTCCATAAGCAACAGCTCTATCTAATTCTTTCTGTCCGCCTACACCTTTAATATAGTATGGTTCACCTCCTCTATATAGCTGCCAATTACCATTTTCTTGACGCATTTCAACTTTTATTGGCCCCTCAGGTGCTTGACTATGAAGGGAAAAACTTACACCTATTAATAATAGTATGCAAAAAAGTAAATTGATTTTTTTCATGTTTAACCAAACTTTATTTCTATAATTAATTAATTTTCCGAAAATTTAAGGAATTAATACAAATTCAACAAAATAATAATACAATGATGTAGTGATGATGTAGAGGTAAAAAAAAAGATGTAAGTGTGATGTATGTTATTTTTCTAGCCACAAAACTATTCCGTCTAAATTTGTCAGCAACAAAACTATATTACTTTATGGTTCAACTTCACAAAACGAAAAACCCAGGTATCCCTTGGAAACCTACTCTTTTATTTTATTTCAAAAATAGAATAAAATTGAGTTTAAGTATCTCATTCTTCTTTCTAACTGTAATAACTTTTGGTCAAAAAAGTTTTACCACTACCAGCTTAATTAATGATTATCCTAATACTTTTATTAGTGATTCTACCAAAGCGCTAAGCATCCTACCAAAATTTGATCCTCCTACATTTGATACCAAAACCATTGCTGGAATTCATTTTGATACTAGCTTTGTTGGTAAAAAATTAAGAAAAAGAGGTCAGAAGATGACGATCTTCGGTTATTATCGAGGATTTATGTACGGAAGAAACATGACCGAAGCTTATCCAAATCTGGCTCCATATGAAAAAGCTTACGGATTTGGAGATGGTTACCGAGAACCAACTCTTTCCTTAAATGTTTATGGACGACCTAATGGAAAATCTACCTTTGGTACTGAATTATTTCTATTATCTCCATATTTAGGTGGAGGCCCAGATGATAATGTATTTACCATGAACTTAGGAATCAACTTCTATGGAAATTTCCGAACAAAAAATGGAAACTTTGGCGTTCGAGCCGGAGGTATTCATTGGTATAATTTAAGTTCATTCACCATAGGAGTATTCCAAATTCTAGATCGCTTTAGTATTTTTGATCGAACGCCTTGGGAAGGTGTTACTCACGATAAAAAATATGACGCTTACTTTGATAGCGGTTCAACGAATGCTGGAGATTTACGGTGGAACAATCAAGCTTTCCAAGGTTTAATCATTAATGGAGGGAGACTTCCTGGTGACTTTAACTTTGATCTATTTTGGGGTAAAACTCAACCTAATGCAGGTCTTGCTGGTGGGATTCTTAATTCGTTCGAATCAATTCCTCCTACTATTAATGCTGGAAGTGTCCCTTCTTATGTGGGGTTTGCAGGTGATGCAAGGTTTATCCCTAACTTTATAACTGGAGGAAAAATAGGAAAGACTTTTGGAAAAAAACGCCAATCCATTTCTTATAACTTAATCCATAGCCAAACTGCTTTAGATAGTACTCGTCAATTAATTGTTACTAATGAAAATGATATTTTTCTAGAAAATGATACAACTTTTGCTGTTCCTCAGCGAAGTTATCAAGTTCATTCCCTTGCTTATGACTTGAAAGTAAACAAAGTAAGATTGACAGGAGAACTAGCTATGGGAAGTTATGAGAGTCCAACATATGATAGAAAATGGGGGGAAGCATTGATGCTTAGAGCATATTTTCCAAAAGAGATGACGTTCCTTCCCGTTGATGTTCAGCTATATCAAATCAGTAAAAATTTCTTTAATCTAAATGGTGAGATTGCTACTAATTCTAATCCTGAAATTTTAAAGGATTTTGGAGTAGCCGCTGGTGCAAGTGGAATTGGTGGTCAGCTAGCTTTGGTAAATCAATTAGTACACAATCGAAGAGGAGTTAATATTAATACTGGAGTTGATTTAGGAAAATTGAAGTTAAACTTTGCTTGGGGACTTGCTCAGGAAATCGATGCTGCTTCTACCCAATTAACTTTTGTCCACAGAATCAATGGTTTAGCATTATCTCGTATTTACAATCCATTCCCTGCGAATGCCACCATGCCAACTGTTTTTGGACCATATGCTCGAAAAATTTCATTCTTCCGTGGCGTAACTGAGGTGGTACAAACTACAGATCTTAATCCAGCGAATGCTGAAGCATTGAATAGAAAATATTTTAATGCAGTTGATCTTCAAGCTAAATACAAAACTACGATTGGAGATAAAGCTTTTTATCTTTTTTATCTAGGTTCATTTGGATCTGCAAAATCTAAAGCTTCTGCAATTCCTTCCATGTCTGACGATAGTTATTTGTTTGTTCAATATCATGAACTCGATGCCTATTATGAAATAGTACCAAATTTCTTATTGACTGGATATTTAGGATTGGAGGATGCTAGAGGTGGTCAATTTACGCAATGGGATAATAATAGCAATTTACCATTAGACCAATTAGGAACAGGAATTGGAATTGGTTTCGATTGGACTGTTTCTGAAAGCACCGGGATTTATTTCCGACATCGATGGATGAACTTTGAGGATAAGAGTTTCGAACTTGATACTTTCAAAGGTCGAGAAGTAACTATTGAGTTAAAAACATTTTTCTAAAGTATTGCTAATTCTGTCAAAAAAATAAATAACGATTAATCAATATATCATGAAATATACATTTATAAAATTTCTTTTACTATCGGGCATTTTGATTTTTTCATCAAATCTTATTTCTGCTCAAGATGGTTCTGCTAAAGCCACGGAAGAAGAAAAAGATGGCCCAAAGCTACAATTCAATGGTTTAGGTCGAACAATTATCTCACAAACAGGAATTGGAGGTGATGTCCTTGATGCTGATTCATCCACTATTCAAAATATAACTGATGGTGAATTTTTACTTGATCTTCAAGTAAATGCCAATCCGAATAAAAATTCAGAAGTTTCTACCATCATTCGTTTAAGAAATGAATTTGGTGGATTCTTTGGTGCAGGAATGGCAGTCGAAGTTCGTGAGCTCTGGGCACGAGGTATTATTGCAGAGGTATTGAAGTATAGAATTGGAGATATGGATATAGTGATGTCACCATATACTTTATTTAACCCAACGGAAGAAGGCTTCGTTAATGAGCCAGCAGTATTTGCTCCTCAAAGAGATGTTATTTATTACGAGCAATTTTATACTGACGAGAATACTCGACGTTTGCAAGGTGCAAGTTTAGACTTTGGTCTTGACTTTGCTCAAGTGCTGAAAGATATGCAAGCCAAGGCTTTTATTGCAAGAATTCGGGGAACTGATTTTTTCACAGTTCCTAACCGATTGGTCACAGGTGGACAATTAGATTTTGCTACTACTACCTTGAATGACTCTCTTGGATTGAAGGCTGATTTTGGTTTGAACTTCGTACATACTTTTGATGACTTACAATCTGGCAATGCCAGGAAAGGAATTCGAAATACAGTTACCACATTGGACTTTGATGTAGCAATTATGGATAAAAAAGATATGGGTATCCATTTGGTTGGAGAAACTGGAATGTCAAATCTAGAAACGGCTGAACGAATAACTAATGCCAATGGAGATGAAGAAAATATGACCTTAACTGAAGAAGATGATACCTTCCTAGATATTGGGGCTCAATTAAAACTTAAAAAACAAAATCTTACTCTTTCTGTTTCTTTTATAGACATAGGGCCTGATTTTTTTAGTGTAGGAGCTCAAAGTAGAAGAGTAGATTATAATGCGGACAAAACTTTTTACAATCGAATTGGAGAAGATAGAGATGTCCGACAGGCAGGGCTTTTTGACTTAACCAGAGATAGAGGGTTATATACTTTTGAAACTTCAGATAGATTGATGGCTTATGATCCTAGGTACAGTAATACCATGCCTTACGGAAATGCAACTGCAAATAGACGAGGTCTTAAATTTGGAATTGAGTACGGTCAAATGGATGATAAAATCAATGCAAAAATTGATGGAGCATTTTTAAGCGAGTTAAGAGGTCAAGGAACTAATGAATTAAAAAACTTTACTTTATTAAGAGGTTCTGCCAATTTCAATATTCATAAATTAGCTTCACTAAAAAATAAATTAAAGGCTACTGTTGGATTACAAATAGAGTCTACCTCAAGAGGAGGAGTTGAAATTGAAGAAGTTGATTTGAGCTCTAACTTAATTGAATTAGGAATAGAAGCTGAATTATTTTCAAAATTCGAACTGTTACTTGGTGCTAAAATCTTTTCTTCAGAAGGAAGAGATTACGTTCCTCTGATTGGACAATTTAACGATATACAAGATTTCCCTGCTCCTTATATCGCTGACGACCAAGAAACATTATTAGGTTTGGGTGTTAAATATGAATTTAAAAAAGATGTTTTCATGACGCTTCAATATAATTCATATAGTTCTCAATTAGGAGCAGATAACCCTAATAACTATACCTTGAATCAAATCTTTGTTTTGTACAGCATGAAATTTTAATTCTAAAAAAATTGTAACAGATAAAAATTATGAAAAATTCATATATATATAACATTATATTTACGGCACTCTTTGCTTTAGTTATTTCAGGATGTAGCCACGAAACTGATGATTTCGATGGACCGAATATTATTGACCGTTTTGGACCATTCAACGTTGCTACTGACTTGGGAGTTAGCCAACCTACAGTTGATTTTGCCGCTGGGGAGACTGTTTTTTTTACAGCAGAATTTAATAAAAATGTCAACTGGGTAATTGAGATAACAGGTACAGTAAGTGGCGCTGTTAAACGTATTGAAGGATTCAATAAATCCATAAATGCCTCAAATGCATTATGGGATGGAGGAACAACAGATTTACCATTTTTCACAAATGAAGTCTGTGATGTGACCTTAACTATACCAGAAGAACCAACCTACATGGGAGTAGGAACTGTCGAAACTCTTTCTAAAAAATCTTATGCTAATGCTGGTGTATTATTTTCAGATTTTGAAACGGATTTAGGTGCAAATGCTATTTTTGGAAACTTTGAATTTGAATTTACTCCTCAAACAGGACGTCAAACTGATATTCCAGCTGAAGGAAATTCTTATTTCAGATTAGAAGGAACTGACGATGTTGTTCCCAATTACTTTGTAGGATTAATTGATATTAGTGCAAAAGTAACTGGTCAAACATATGTTCCAGTAACGACGACTGTTCCTGAAGAATTATATGTTAACTATTTTATTTATAGTGATGCTGGTCCTCATGGACAAGCCATTATTGACTTCTATACTGATACCAATGATAATGGTACATTTGAAGAGGCGAATGATCTTGGCTACAGACTTCCAGCTAATTATGATTTAGCGACTTGGAGTGGATGGCGACTTATAAGTCATCAAATGAAAGACGTTCAGAGAGATGGTACTTCAATAACTCAGGCAGAATTAGCCAAACTAGTGAATATTAGATTATTGTTGATCTCCAATTTGGATTCACAACCAAACCCACCATTACAAGTAGACTATGGAGTAGACTTTATAATTTTCACGAACGGAGAACCATTGGAATTATAACTAAACATAACCAAAAGTATTGAATATGATTTCATTTAATAAAAAACTAGGTTTACTATCAATTGCGTTTCTTTTTACTTTGGCGGGATGCGTCGAATTTAAAAAAGTAGCCTTATATGATGGTGTTGAACCAGTAGTAAACTCTCCTCTTCCAAGTGATCTTTCTCTGATTGTAGAATCCTTAATTTATGATGAAGATGCAACTGATGTTTGGGGATTACAAAAAGATGTTTGTCAGGAGGCAAGTGTTTCTTCTAATGTAGCTCATAGTGGAAAAGAGTCATTAAAAATTGCTTGGAATAGAGATGCAAAAGGCTGTGACTTTGCAGGTATTGGAATTGGTTGGGATAGTTACGCAGGAAAAGATCTATCCCAAATCATGGATAAAGTGGCTATTCAAATGTATGTCAGAACTCAGCAAGGAAGATCTTTTGGATTGCCTATGGTTCTGACTTTAATTGATTATAGTGGAGGAATGGGATTTTCTTATACTACAAATAAATATTTTGAAAGAACTGCTATCGATGAAGAATGGCAAAAAGTAATAGTTCCACTTAACACTTTTGACACAGAAACAGAGAATCTAGATCCTTCGAATATTGCTCAACTTCAAATTGAATTACAGCAAAGCGGAAGTGTGTATCTTGATGATATTAGCTTAATTTTTTATGAAGAAAAAAAGGAGAAGCCATGGATGATAGAAGAAAAATTGCCAAGTCCGATTGCTGCACCTATTCAAATATTTGATGATGAATTTATCAACAATAATGGTTGGGGATTAATCTCAGATAACTGTCAACTGATCGAGATGTCGACTAGTGAAAAATCAGAAGGAGATCAATCCATTCATGCCAAATGGGATAATACCACCGGTGATTGCAAATTAACTTCATTTGGAGTGAGTTGGAATAAATGGAATCCTGTTGATTTAACTTCTGTTATTGATAATATTGCCTTCCAGTTTGATCTTAAGATGGCAAAGGGCAGCGCTTCTACCCTGCCAGTTTTTATTGGATTTGAAGATTATGAAAGAGCAAAAACTTTTGTAAACCTTAAGCCTGAATTTGTAAAAAGTGGTCAATATTCTACTGAATGGAAAAAGGTAACTGTACCTGTTTCAGCGATTCCAGTAAAGGTAGATATGACAAGAATCAAGCAACTCTATTTTAATTTAGAAGGTGCTGGAGAGATTTATATCGATAATATAAAAATGATCAAATTATAATTTTCCGAAAAAATAATTTTATGAAAACATGAGTCATCCCATTAGTAATATACTTACAGGCCGATTTTGAAAAAAAGAACCTCCTGTGTATTTTTGATTATTACAACACAATCAAAACACAGGAGGTCTTTATGTTTAAAAACAAGTTACAAAATAGGAAGAACCGACCAATTTAGACAAAAGTCAGGCGAGTTCTTATTAGTACAATCTCACCAGTATTTATCGCCACTTCAAAAAGTACTTTCCAAAAATTTAGATGAACGCTTTGTTCAAACTTTTTATAACTTATTTATAGCTATACTGATGTTTCGCAACCGTCCTATGGGTCTGTTAATGAGTGAGTGAGGTGGTTTTATAGGTAGATTTTGTTCTGCACCTGGAGGGACAAAAAGAATTGGTCGTTTGCTAAAGTGTAAAAAATGGACGGATGAATCGATTGACGATTTCTTCTTTAATCGAGGCAAACCAAGAATGAAAAAGTTAGCAGCGAGCTCTAATAGACCATTGTTGTTATGGGACGATAGTAGAATAGAAAAACCAGAGAGTTCATTATTAGGAGGGCTTTGTAGTGTCTTTAGTAGTAAAGGATAACGACTCACCAGAATTAGACCTGGTTTTTTTAATCCTCCAGGGAAAAAAATCTATACAGCAGGTTATAAATGGACAGGAGTAATGTTGTCGGCTCTGGGTAAAATATCTGATTATTATTCGAGATAAAAATTATAGCAATAGTCCTATTTATTTAATCACGAGTGTACCTATAAACGATAGTGCAACTGCTTGGGAAATGTGTTTTTCTTATATTCATCGTTGAGAAATCGAACAGTCTTTTCGATGTTGTAAATCTGAACTTGCCATGGAAAGTCCTAGACTTTGGTTATTTGATAGAACCTTAAAGTTGTTGGCTATGGTTTCTTTTGTTTATGATTTTTTATTGAGAATGATGGGGAATTGGAAACCTTGGACTCGACAACTCTTTTCTAATTGGTCTCATAGAACAGGAAATCGGTACCGCAAAGCTGCGATACCGATTTACCGATTGAGAGCTGTCACCTCCATGGCTCTCCTTGCTTTATTTTTTGAAAAGCATTTTCAACGTAGCGGTTGGTTTGATTTGGTTACGTAAATAC
>CAYGRM010000013.1:0-7939 GCA_964352225.1 uncultured Saprospiraceae bacterium
CATCCATTCACTTTCTGCCTTACTCACTCGACCAAAACCTAAAAACCCACCTGATGCATTGGCAACATGTTTTGCGAAGCTCAAAAAACTTTTATAAAGTTTAGCTGCAAAGTGAGGATCAAGTTTTTGAAAAATATAATTTAATTCAGCTAAGTTTTTCGAAATTTCTTGTTGTCTGGAAGCTGTATTAGTGGGAAGTTCATCTATATATTTGTTGAGTCGATCTACAAAATCTATCCCTATTTGTGAGTAGTAATCATGCAACTCATTAGGGTTAGAATAGGTTCGGATATTGGCTAACTTGATTGCCCATTTTTTTTCATGGTAATCAATTTTTTCATCAGAGCCTGCAATCAGAATAGTAATCAAAGGAATAGCGTTAAGCATTTTATTCGATTCTTCCACAGTTAGGTTGTCAAAATATTGAATCATTTTCTAAAATTTTTCTTTAAGTATTTTACCTTTTTTCTCAAAGTTGATTATTGTAGATGAAGCTCCAAAGGCTTCAGTTATGTAGGGAAAGCTAAATTCTGTTTTTTGCAAAAAAAACAATCAAAGGCTTTCCTATTTATGTCTAATTTTGGTTTTTGTAAAAATTGAATTATGTCTGCTTGAGCGAGTGCATTCGAATAATCAATTCCCGTAATTATGTTTGTCTTTTTATCAAAATTGTTCTGGTTAGTTTTCTTATTTTCCAGATTACATCTTGAGGATAAAATAAAAATAGCAATTATTAATAATTTAAAGAAAAGAACTTTCATGATTTTTTGTTGAATAAAATGAAGGTATACATTTTTTGATGAAAATTGAAGCTTTGTATTTATAAGCCTTTCAGCGTAGATCAATGAGACATTTTTAAGCAACTTGATTAAATAAAAACATACATTTCCCTCAAATACCCATAAAATTAACCTGTATTCTTATATTTGCACAAAAAATAAAACACATTGGCAAAGACAGGGAAAACAACGAAGAAGCCTAAGAAGATCACTCCTTTAATGCGACAGTATTTTGGAGTGAAGGAGAAATATCCAGGAGCAATCTTGCTTTTTAGAGTTGGAGATTTTTACGAAACATTTAGTACTGATGCGGTTACGGCATCACAGGTTTTGGGGATTATTTTGACCAAAAGGAATAATGGTGGAGAGGATATTGAATTAGCTGGATTTCCATATCATTCTATGGATACTTATTTGCCTCGATTGGTCAAAGCGGGGTATCGAGTAGCGATTTGTGAACAATTAGAAAAACCAAGTAAGGAGAAAAAAATCGTTAAAAGGGGAGTGACTGAAGTGGTAACGCCTGGGGTTGCAGTTAATGATAAATTACTAGATCATAAAACTAATAATTATTTAGCCTCCATTCATTTTGGAAAAAAAGATGAATTAGGGGTTTCATTTCTGGATATTTCTACGGGAGAGTTTATGGTGACAGAGGGCTCTTTTGCTTATATTGATAAGTTACTTCAAAGCTTCCAACCTTCCGAAATTATTTTTTCAAAAAAGAATATAGCACTTTTTGAAAAGCGATTTGGCGATAAATTTTATTGTTATCCGTTGGATGATTGGATTTATGCGATCGATTATTCCAAGGAAAAGTTAGTCGAACAATTTGAGGTAAACACCCTTAAAGGGTTTGGAGTCGAAGGAATGGAAATGGCTCAGATAGCCGCTGGTGCATCTTTACATTATCTAGCCACTACTCAAAATACCAATCTTAAGCACATCAATTCTTTGAGTCGCATTCAGCCTGATAAGTATGTTTGGTTGGATCGATTTACTATTCGAAATTTGGAGTTAGCATTTAGCAATCATCCAAGTGGAATTCCTTTGATTGATATTTTGGATAGAACGGTTTCGCCAATGGGGGCAAGACTCATGAAAAAATGGGTGGTGCTACCGTTAAAAAACCAAAGGGCAATTGAGGCGAGATTAGATATGGTAGATTGGTTGATCAAAAATCATGTGCAAGCTCTAGAAGTCGAAATGAATATTCGACAAATCGGAGATTTGGAAAGGTTGATATCAAAAGTGCCGTTGGGAAAAATTAATCCTCGGGAGGTGGTGCAATTGAAACGAGCTTTGGAGGCCATCGTCCCGACCAAAGCTTTGTTGGAAAAAAGTGAAAATGCTTTTTTACAAAAAATAGGTGATAACCTAAATCCCTGTAAAGCGATCAAAGAACAAATCGCTAACGAGCTGCGAGAAGAACCTCCGGTGAATCTGGCCAAAGGTGGAGTGATCGCTGACAACTTCAATCAAGAGCTGGATGACCTTCGCCATATTGTAAAAAATAGTAAAGATTTACTACTTGGAATTCAGATGGCAGAAGCTGAAAAAACAGGTATCACGAATTTGAAAATTGGGTTCAATAATGTCTTTGGATATTATCTCGAGGTAACGAATAAGTATAAAAACCAAAACTTAATTCCAGATGATTGGATTCGAAAACAGACATTGACGAATGCCGAAAGATATATCACCGAGGAGCTGAAAGTTTTGGAATCAAAAATTCTCGGAGCTGAAGAAAAGATTCTAGCGTTGGAGGAAAAACTGTTTGAGCAACTCGTTTTTTCTATTGGAGATTATATTCAACCAGTACAATTAAATGCCAACTTGATTGCCCAATTAGATTGCCTTCTATCCTTTGGTAAAGTAGCTACAAAAAACAATTATTGCCGTCCTGAAATCAATGATTCGATGTCCATCGATATCAAAAATGGAAGACATCCGGTAATCGAACAACATTTGCCGCTAGGCGAAAACTATGTTCCAAACGATGTGTATCTCGATAATGAGGAACAACAAATCATGATGATCACCGGACCCAATATGGCCGGTAAATCAGCACTTCTTCGACAGACTGCTTTGATTTGTTTGATGGCTCAAATGGGCTCCTTCGTTCCTGCTGAAAGTGCAAAATTAGGCTGGATTGACAAGGTCTTTACTAGGGTGGGAGCATCTGATAATATTTCTTCTGGTGAGTCTACTTTTATGGTAGAGATGAATGAGACAGCAAGTATCATGAATAATATTTCTGATCGAAGTTTGATTTTGTTAGATGAAATTGGACGAGGGACAAGTACTTATGATGGAATTTCCATTGCATGGGCGATTGCAGAATTTTTACATAATAATCAAATTGGTGCTCAAGCTGGTGTACGACCAAAAACACTTTTTGCGACACACTATCATGAATTAAATGAATTGGCTAATAAATTTACTCGCATCAAAAATTTCAATATTGCGACTAAAGAAGTTGGGCAAAAAGTGATTTTTCTTCGGAAATTAATTGAAGGAGGGAGCCATCATAGTTTTGGAATTCATGTGGCAAAAATGGCAGGAATGCCTCGCAGTATTGTAGAAAGGGCAGCACATATTCTAGTGCAACTCGAACAAAAATCTATCGCTAATGGTGATGAGGAAAAATCATTTGGAGGACAACCAGATAAAAATATTGGAAAAAAATTAGAGAAGATTTCACAGCCCATGCAGTTGACTTTCTTTGATGCGAATGATCCAATTTTGGAAGATATAAAAGAAGACTTGTTAGACTTGGATGTGAATTCGATGACGCCAATTGAGGCGATGATGAAGTTAAATGAGTTGAAGAAGAAGTTAGAGTGAATTTTTGAAGCTGACTTTTTATGACCTATATGACTTTTCGCTGAAATAATTACCAGTCTGCGAAAAGTCATAAAAGTCATAAAAAGTCAGCGGCAAAAAAATTACCGACGCTTCCGACCACCACCCATCATGTTCCCCATATTTCCTTTACTCATGGTATGCATCATCTTTTTCATCTGATCAAACTGTTTGATAAACATATTGATTTGGTGAATATCCTGACCACAACCTTTCGCAATTCTTTTCTTTCTACTCATATTCAATACTTCAGGATTTCCTCTTTCCTGTGGAGTCATCGAGTAAATAATTGCTTCGACTTTATTGAAAGCTTTATCATCAATTTCCACATCCTTCAATGCTTTACTCATTCCAGGGATCATTTTCATCAATGATTTCAAATCACCCATTTTTCGAATTTGATTCAACTGGCTTAAAAAATCATCAAAGTCAAATTTGTTCTTTTTGATTTTTCTCTCCAATCGCTTCGCCTCTTTCTCATCAAATTGCTCTTGTGCTTTTTCTACAAACGAAACAATATCACCCATTCCCAAAATCCGATTTGCCATCCGTTCAGGGTAGAAAACATCCAATGTTTCCATCGTTTCACCGGTACTCACAAATTTGATGGGTTTCCCAACGGTATACTTTACAGAAAGTGCAGCACCACCTCTCGTATCACCATCTAATTTGGTCAAAACAACACCATCAAAATCGATTCGCTCGTTAAATGCTTGAGCAGTATTCACCGCATCTTGACCAGTCATCGAATCCACTACAAAAAGCGTCTCCGTTGGAATGATTCCTTTTTTGATATTCGAAATCTCAGTCATCATTTCCTCATCCACCGACAAACGACCAGCCGTATCGACGATGATGACATCATAATTATTATCTCGGGCAAATGCGATGGCATTTTGGGAAATAGAAACTGGATTTTTATTTTCGACTTCTTTATAAATCGCCACACCGATCTGCTCACTCAAAACAGTCAACTGATTGATTGCAGCAGGACGGTAAACATCACATGCTACCAAAAGTGGTCGACGTTGTTTTTTTGTTTTTAAAAAATGAGCCAACTTTCCCGAAAAAGTTGTTTTACCTGATCCTTGCAAACCAGAGATCAAAATAATTCCTGGATCTTTGGTTCCTTTTCCAGTATTGATTCCTACGGATTGTCCACCCATCAATTCCACCAATTCATCTTGAACAATTTTTACCATCAACTCGCCAGGTTTCACCGCACTCAAAATATTTCTACTTCCGAGAGCTTGCTCTTTTACTTTGTCGGTAAATTCCTTAGCGATTTTATAATTCACATCTGCTGCTACCAATGCACGTCTGATTTCTTTGATTGAAGTAGCTACATTCAGCTCCGTCAATTTTGCGTCACCAGTAAGATTCTTAAATGCGCCTTCTAATTTGTCCTGTAAATTTTCAAACATAATTTTTAATATTGAAATGGCTGATTTGAGCAACCAAATTGATTTTTAATTTAAGGCTGCAAATATAGTAGAAATATAGGTATGATTGAAATGGATTTTTAAGAAAAAAGTTGAATATTTAATAGGTATTTTGATAAATGGGTCTTAAAATATCTACTGCTAATCCTAGCGTAAACCACATAGAGAATATTACGCCAAGGATAAGTAAGGTGAGTTTAGATTTTCCATAAGAAGGATTCTCTAAATAAAATGATTTTAAAATATCAATTCCCCATCCAAAACAATAGCAGGTATTAACTAATGAACCATATATTATGATTCCAATCATAGACGAGAAAAAACCAATCGCAAAAATGGCATTCCAAAATATTGTAATTGGTATTAAACCCGCGACTCCAACAGTTATGTTGTAAAAAACTCTCCGTTTCTCCCACCATTTTATACTTTCATAAAGATCATTGGAAACTGGTCGCTTAGAATATTCATCTAAAATGTTTTCCATAATTAATTATATTTTTTAGGTAAATATACTAGATATAGCAGGATTGAAAAATTGATTTTAAAAAAAATAGACCAATAATTATGTAGGGGCATTTCCTTGTGGGTAGTAAATAATGGTTCGTAAAACGTAAAACGTTCAACGTCAAACTAATTCATCAATTAAAATAATCATTCCCTTTTTCTCCCATTTTATGACTAATTTCGCACCCAAAAAAAATCATGTCCACATTTCAAGAACTCGGAATTTCTAAAAAAATCATACAAGCACTTAACGAAAATAGAATTGTTAAGCCATCTGAAATTCAGCAAAAAGTAATTCCAATTTTGATGGGAGCCAAAACTGATCTAGTTGGTCAAGCGCCAACTGGAACAGGGAAGACTGCTGCTTTCGGAATTCCAATTTTACAAAAAATAAAGCCTAATGAACCGGTTGTGCAAACATTGATTCTCTGCCCAACTCGTGAACTTGGAATTCAAATCAAAAGAGAATTATTTCGATATACAAAATACACCGAGAAGATTTTTGCAGAGGCCGTTTATGGTGGTGAAAAAATTGATAAACAAATAGCTTCTCTGCGAAGACCTACACATATTGTGGTTGCGACTCCAGGTCGATTGATTGATTTGGTTGAAAGAAAAGCGGTGGATTTACATCGAGTGGAGACTGTCGTTTTGGATGAAGCTGACGAAATGTTGAAGCGAGGTTTTAAAGAAGATTTAGAAAAAATCCTAACTTTTACCAAAGGGAAAGTAAATATTTGGTTGTTCTCGGCAACGATGCCTAAAGGAATTCAAGATATCATTCACAATTATTTATCTCCAGATGCGCACCGGATTCGAGTACAAAAGGATCATGAAATTAATCCAGATATTACGCATGAATATGTGTTATGCGATAGAGAAGATAAAGTGAATCGTTTGATACGTTTTCTCAAAGGGCAAGGTACAGAGCAAGGTTTGATTTTTTGTCGAACAAAAAAAATGACCCAAAACTTGGCGAAACAATTGCAAGCCAAAAATTTTAAAGTAGACGCTATGCATGGTGATCTTAAACAAATCGAAAGAGACAAGGTGATGCGTGCTTTTAAAAATAAAAATTTGCAAATGGTGGTTGCAACAGATATTTCGGCTAGAGGAATTGATATTAAGGATTTAGCTTTTGTTTGCCATTTTGAGCAACCTGATCAATCAGAATATTACACGCACCGAAGTGGACGAACTGCCCGCGCTGGCAAAGAAGGAATTTCTTTGAGTTTTGTTACTAATAGAGATTTGGAGAAATTAATGTTGATGGCGAAGGAATTAGGGATTAAGATTACTGGGCGGAAGTGATTTTTTGCCACAGACGAGCACAGATTTTTTTATGACTTTTCACAGACATTATTACTACTCAGCGGCAAGTCATAAAAGTCATAAAAAGTCTGCGGCAAAAAACAACAACCTCAAGGGAACGTTTCCCTCACTTCCAGCGTTCTCTCTTTTGTAAAAAATAATAACATGAGACTTACTATTATTTTCCAACCTTTTAAAATGGTTTTTTGCCCATTGCTTTTTATTTCTTCAACGCAGAAGTAAAAGCTGGGCAGGCAATTCAGCACACGCTAATTGACCATTGCTTCTGTATTTAACAAAAATAAGTTTGGTAATTTAAATTAACCGCAACCGCAGTTAATCTTTCTTTTTTTTTGAAAAAATAA
Source organism: uncultured Saprospiraceae bacterium (assembly GCA_964352225.1). Taxonomy (GTDB): domain Bacteria; phylum Bacteroidota; class Bacteroidia; order Chitinophagales; family Saprospiraceae; genus CAJQQY01. The sequence continues at coordinate 7,267 of CAYGRM010000013.1, forward strand.
AATCAAAAAAGAAGAATAGATAATTGTTTTGGAGGCAGGTTATCTGACGTTGTTCAGCATGTCAGAGTATTGTTATTATTGAAGTTGATCAGCAAAATAATCTAAATCAACTTCCGCTTAAAAATTAAAAAAGATGAAACGCGACAGATTGCGCTTTTTACGAAATATAGGAATTGCAGCACACATTGATGCAGGCAAAACAACATTAACTGAGAGGATTCTTTACTTCACCGGCAAGTCACATCGAATCGGTGAAACCCATGACGGCAATAGTCAAATGGATACGATGAAGCAGGAAAAAGAAAAAGGAATCACGATTAGTTCTGCAGCTACTCATACGGAATGGAAACATCGAAATGAGCAATTTTCGATGAACATTATTGATACTCCTGGGCACGTTGATTTTATGATTGAGGTGGAACGGTCGCTTCGAGTATTGGATGGAATGGTGGCATTATTTGATGCAGTTGCGGGAGTTGAATCACAGACGGAAACAGTTTGGCAACAAGCTGCTCGATATCAAGTTCCGGTGATTGCGATGGTCAATAAAATGGATAGAGTAGGAGCTGATTTTTTCGAAGTGGTTCGACAAATGGAAACTCGCTTGGGCGCCAATGCTCTAGCAATTCAAGTTCCAATTGGAGCAGAAGATGAATTTGAAGGAGTAGTTGAT
>CAYGRM010000013.1:7949-22807 GCA_964352225.1 uncultured Saprospiraceae bacterium
AAATGAAAGCGATCTACTGGAACGAGGAAGGTGATGTTTTGGAGAAAAATAAAATTCCAGAATCACAAGTTGATGAAGTGCAAAAGTATCGAAATATTTTGCTAGAAACCATTTCGCTTTTTAACGAAGACTTAATGACTCAATTTTTTGAAGATGCGAAAAGTATCACCGCTGAGCAATTGAATTTTGTTTTGCGAAAGGCAGTTTTAAATCGACAAATTGTTCCTGTAATTATGGGTGCAGCCTATAAAAATAAAGGAGTGCAAACATTGTTAAATGCAGTTTGTGATTACTTGCCTTCGCCTTTGGATCGAGGTGCGATTGAGGCAACAAGTTTGGAAAATCAAACAACTGTTTTACGACAACCTGATGCGGATGAACCTTTTGCTGCCTTAGCTTTTAAGATTGCCTTAGATGAACAGAATCGACAACTTTGTTTCTTTAGAGTGTATTCTGGAACCTTGGAAATTGGGGATACTGTTATAAATCCTCGAACGGGTAAGAAGGAAAGAATTGGTCGATTGTATCAAATTCATTCCAACAAACGAGCTGAAATTCAGAGCGTTTCTGCTGGCGATATTGCTGCTACTGTTGGCTTGAAATCGGTTACAACTGGTGATACGCTTTCTGCGCAAGATGAGCCAATTGTTTTGGAAAGTTTATTCGTTCCTAAGCCTGTGATTAGCATGGCGATTGAAGCGAAAAATGCGGAGCAATTAGATAAATTAGGATTGGCATTGGCCAAGTTACAAATGGAAGATCCTAGTTTTAAAGTTCAATTGGATGAAGCAACTGGACAAACCTTAGTACTCGGAATGGGTGAATTACATTTGATGATTAAGTTGGATATTCTAAAAGAAGATTTCAATATTGATGTCAATGTAGGTTCTCCAAAAGTGGCGTACCAAGAGGAATTTACCCAATCAATTCAGACTCGGTATCGATTAAGTAATCAACGAGGTGGAACTGGTTTATTTGCAGAAATTGAGGTGATTGTTGGCCCTGCTGACGAGGAGTTTTTAAGCAGCGATGCTTTCCTAATTGAAGGAGAACGATTGCAGTTTATCAATAAAATTGTTGGTGGTACCATCCCTAAGGAATTCATTCCTTCAGTCGAAAAAGGTTTTTCTCAAATGTTGGATAATGGTGCTTTGGCAGGTTATCCGATTCAAAGTTTGAAAGTAGAATTGTTGGATGGAAAAACACATTCCAAAGATTCAAAACCTTTAGCTTTTGAACTGTGTGCGATGGAAACTTTTAGGTCGATTGCTACGCAGATGAAACCTCAATTACTAGAGCCAATGATGGCTGTAGAAATCAATACCCCAGAAGAATATTTAGGAAATATTTTAGGAGGATTGAATCGAAGACGAAGTGTTATTTTATCTCAAAAAATGACGGGAAGTCAAAATCGAATTGAGGCAGAAGTTCCTTTGGCTGAGATGTTTGGATACGTGAATCATTTGAGATCAGTAAGTGCTGGTCGAGCAAATTATTCGATGAAATTTAAGCATTATGCTGCTTTGCCGGAGCAGAAAGTTGAAGAGGTTTTGGCGCAAGTTTAGAAATGTAAGTATTGTGTTATAATTTGGAACTCTCATTAATTTGGGAGTTCCTTTTTTTGTTTTAAATGATCAAATAAATCCCACCTACGACCAAGGCAACTAACGAGGTATGCAAAAATGTCGCAAGAAAATAACATCCAATTGCCTTCAAGAATCCTTTCCAATTTTTTTCTTCAAAAACTAAAATATATGCAATAAACATATAAATAGTAGAAGCAGTAGCGAGAATTGCGAACAACCTCATTTGGACTAAAACTGTGGGATAAACTAAAATAAAAAGGAAAGTAGTCATCGCTATGATATAACTATTGATGACTAAATGTTCTGCATAATTATATTTCTTTTTTCGAAAAATCCACATTGTAGCTACTGCAAAAAATGGAATTTTTAATAGCTGGAAAATGTGATAATACTTATTCACTAATTGATTGAAAAGAGTAACAGCATCGTTTAATTTTTGAGGAACATTATTGCCTAAGTTGATACTAGTTCCACTCAAAACATCATCAATTTCATTTCCACTTACCGCTTCTGGATTGGAGGATTTAATTAATTGAAAAGTTAGAAAAGTCGCAATAGTTACCATTAAAATTAGAAAATTCATCGGTTTGATATGCTTCGTTCTTTCGGCTGTAAAAAGATAATTATTCAAGGTTTTTCCAGGAGCAAGCAAAAGATTTTTAACCGTAAAAGAGAACCCTTTTTCAAAATTGAAAACTGCCAAAATTGATTCATAGATGGTTTGCATCGAAATGCGTGGTGGAATATTCTTTTGCTCCATTTTTTGTTTTTTCTAAAAATAGGTATTTAATATTAGTAATAAAAAACCATTATTTAATTGCATTGTTTTTTTATTAAGTGAAAACATTATAATTATTTTATATAACTTTCGTTTTTTTATTTTAGGATTTTTTACCTCAAAAAAATATTAACCATGGCTAAATGGCTCACCTCTATTTCTACTAATATTCGAGAATTTATTGAAAAACAAAAAATGTTCTTCGTTGCCACAGCTGCTAAAGATGGCAAAGTCAACGTTTCTCCAAAAGGACTTGACACCCTAAAGGTGATTGGTAAAAATAAAGTAATTTGGTTAAATCTTGGTGGAAGTGGCAATGAAACGGAAGCTCACATTGCAGACACCAATCGAATGACTTTAATGTTTTGTGCATTTGAAGGAAGTCCGTTGATTTTGAGGTTGTATGGAACAGCAAAATCTATTCGACCTGAAAATGAAATGTGGAGTGAGATGATTTCACTTTTTCCCAATCAACCTAGAGCGCGACAAATCTTTGAAATGGATGTAATTGATGTGCAGACTTCCTGTGGTTATGGAGTTCCATTTTTTAATTTTGAAGCGCAGCGAGAACCATTGTCTATTCCAAAAGTCAAAAGATAACGTGGTGGCCTGCTTTAGCTGACCTGAAAAAATTAGCGCAGCGTTTTTTTCTAAATTATTCTATAGTTTTCCTTCAGGGTTTATTGGGATAGATTCGCTTTGCTCATTTTTTTTAGGTCAGCTAAAGCAGACGGCTACGTGTTTATCTGATCCCCAGTATTGATGAAAAAGTAAAAAAACAATGCTCCTACAAAATAAAAAGCATAATCAAAATAGTCTTTTGTAAACTGATCTGACCTCCTTGGAAACCCTTCCTCAAATACAATAGATAAAGAAATTGCGATCACAATTGTTTCTAAAGTAGAATACGTGTATACCTTGTTGTAATTTCCTTTTTTTAGAAAAAAACGACGTTCGGCGAGCATCATTCCCATGAAAATTGGAAGGCATAAAAGTGGATCTAAGTAGCTATCCAAAATTGGAAAATTCCATCCTAATATTTTTTGAAAAAATTGGTGAGCAATAAATAAAAGAGTACAAACTAGCCAGGCAGGATTTTGGAAAACGTTCATTCTTAGAAATTTAAAAAGCTGCGGTCATTCCGACAATCAAACCTAAAATTACAAATGGTGAGATCGCAATCAAAAATAGAATCCCAATTATTCTAATAATGATTTTTATGAAACCTACCCAAATCGAATCATCTTCATTTATTGTTGCAGCTTGATTCCACCAATTTAAGCTATCTGCTGCTTTATCCATCATTTTGTCAGTTGCTGATGATTTTTCGGCAGATTTATTTTCGTTTTTATTTTTCATGATTTAAAAATATTAATAACTATTAATATTAGGCATGGTTTTTTAGTATTTATAAATGTTTAGAACAAATTTAAATGAATTGAATTGTTCTTTTATAATATATTCAAAACTTGATTTAAAAATATCTTTCTCAGTACAAAGTATTGATTTTCAATGTTTTATATGTTTTAAAACGACCTGCCTTTTCATCTTCATTTGCTTCAGGACTCCCCTCAACGAATAACTTTCCCCCTAAGTTTACTTTTTTTTAATCCAGAAAACTTCTGTAAGATGAAAAATTGGACAAAAGGAATTTTCCTTTTAATGTCGGTGCTCCTAGTTCAAGGATGTATCAAAGACCTTCAAGAGATAGAAAGTATTGAGGTTGAAAATTGGCAACCCGAAGTGGCTGTTGCACTCGTCAATACCACCGTTTCCATTCAAGATTTCTTAGATGATTTCGATTCCCAAGGATACCTTGATATTGATCATGAAAACTTCATGACTTTAGTTTATGAGAGTAATGTGTTTTCTGTTTCGGGTGAAGAGGTTATCGATATTCCAAATTTTACGATTCCAATGTTGGATACGAGTGTAGTTTTTTCTTATGGACAAATTAATACTTCATTTGACATTGACTTTTTCACCGTAAAAGAAGGAAAGCTGGACTTCGCTTTTCAATCAACTCATGCAGAAGATATAGACGTGATTATCGAGGTTCGAAACCTTACCCAAAATGGAGTTAGTTTAAGCTATCCGACAACTGCTCAATATTCTGGAAGCTCGCCAACGAATGTAAGTGGAACTATTGATTTGAATGGGTATGTTCTAGATTTTTTCAATGATGAAATAGAAGTAAGATACATTGCAACTAACGCAGCTGGTGAGCGAAAGTATTTACAAAATATGGTGCTGCAGTTTCATGATTTTGAATATTCTTTTATTCAAGGATATTTTGATCAGTATGAATTTGATTTACCTAGTGAATCCATTTTAATTAACCTTTTTGAGACCGCAATAGGTGGAAGTTTGAATATTGAAGATCCAAAAATCAAATTAAAAATCACGAATAGTTTTGGTGTACCAATTGGTATGATTGCCGAGAATTTGACAGCGGAGACCATGTCCGAAGGGACGATGAATGTTTATACTGTTTTGGATGATGGGATTGCATTTAACTATCCAACAGCAATGGAAGTTGGTCAATCTAAAATTACGAATATTGGAGTAAATAAAGATAATTCGAATTTAAGTGAAATTATTTCGAGTAGTCCTACTCAGTTAAATTATGAATTAGGTGCGATGACTAATCCAGCTAATGATCCTAGTATAAAAGGCTTTGTATTGGACACAAGTCAGTTTTCGGTGGATGTGGAAATGGAACTTCCTATGTGGTTGAGTGCAAGTGATTTTGCGGTAGAGGAAGTGAGTGAATTTGATGCTTCATTTTTTGAAGATATAGAAAGTGCAGAATTTAAGTTGATTACTGAAAATGGATTACCCATCGAAGCAGGTGTTCAAGTTTATTTTTTAAATGAAAATAATGAGGTATTAGACTCCTTATTCGATGCTGGAAATTTGACTCTGATTCCAGCGGCAGAAGTGAACGCAGCCGGAGAAGTTACTTCGATAAGTTCAGCTGAAAATATTACTGAATTTTCCATCGATCGAATTGCAAAGATTAAAAATGCAACACAAATTTCAATTAAGGGAGTTGTATCGACTGCTGAAATGGGAACTGTTGCGGTTAAATTTTATACAGATTACAGGATGACTTTTAAACTTGGAGCTCTTGCAAAGTTGAAAGAATAATTGTGTAAATGTTTTGTTATGAAAAATATTCACAATTAATTTTATCCTAAATATTTTTAAAATAAATAAAATGAAACAATATATTATTTCCATACTTGGGGTTTGTTTAGCATTTTCGATGCAAGCTCAGATAGAATTGGGGACACATTTTATGTCTAATATTACTCAAAGTAATTTAACTAACCCAGCTGTATTTACCGATAATGGTTATAAAGTTAATGTCAGTTTATTGCCTTCCATTTATGCTGGATTTTATAATTCTTCCATTGCTCCAGATGATGTTTTGGAAAAAAGAGGAACATCACTTTATCTTGATGTAGAGGGATTAATTGAAAAAATGGGGGTCAATGGAATGAATATTCAAACCAATTTAAATGTTGAGACTTTTTCTTTTTCTTTTCAAGCTAAGAGGTGGCAATTGAGTTTAAATCATGGTGTGCGAGTAAGTTCATTTCATTCTATTCCAAAGACGATGTTACAATTTGCTTGGGGTGGAAATGCTCAATTTATTGGAAAAACCATCAATATAGCACCTACTCAAAATATATTAGCTTATCAAGAATTTGGTGCTGGTTTTAGTTATAGGATTAGCGATAATCTGACTATGGGAACTCGTTTAAAATATTTAGTTGGAATAGCTACTTACCAAACTGCTACTTCCAAAGCAAGTATTTATACTGATCCAGAATATTATCAATTAACGGCAGATACCGATTATTTAATTAATACTGGCGGTCTTCCTGAAAGTGATATTGATAATGGTGAATTTTTAAATTTAGATGATTTTGAACCTTCATTTTTTGGAGGCAATCGAGGATTTGCGTTTGACTTTGGAGCCAGTTTCGATATCAATGAGAAACTCAACATACAGACGAGTGTTTTGAATATTGGAAAGATAAAATGGGAAGAAAACGTCAATAATTATTGGAGTAATGGAACTTCTACTTTTGCTGGTTTAGATTTCCAACCGCTTTTTGAGGAAGGTGATTATGCCCCGGAAGATATCCTTGATACCATTGCCAATACATTTGAGTTTACTTCTTCACAAAATGAATTTAACACAGTTTTACCAAGTTCATTTTACTTAAGTGGTACTTACGAAGTAGTTCCAAAATTAACTGTAGGAGCATTGTTATTTGCCCAAGGATTCCAATCAGATTTAACAACTGCTTTTGCATTAAATGTGAAAAAGGACTTTGGAAAATTCTTTAGTATTGGAGGTCAATATGCTTTTATCGAAGGAGGGGCGAACAATATTGGAGTGAGTACTGCTTTGCGACTAGGGCCAGTTCAGATTTTTGTCACTTCAGATAATATTATTCCATTGTTAGATCCTATGAAGGGACAAAATGTGAATATGAGATTTGGGATGAATTTACTTTTTGGAAAAATAAAAGATAGAAAAGTAGAAATGCCTGTACCTACTGAAAATGAAGAAATATTAAAAAAATAAAATCATTAAAGATTTTTAAGAAATAACCTTATACATAATCAAGTTTTGTTTCAACCGCGGGGGCGTTCCCTCGTGGTTTTTTTTGAAAATGAATAACCAATATCGAACAAGGAATATTCAATATCCAACAATAAAAACTATATAGTTTGTGGAAAATTGGATATTCCTTGTTCGTTATTCGATATTCCCATCATCTCGCAACCACCACCCGCTTCAATTCCATATCGTTAATAATCACGATATACATTCCATTTTCCCAACTAGAAATATCTAAAAATTTTCGACCACCTGTCGCAGTCATATCTTCGATTTTTCTTCCGACTAAATCATAGACTTTGAAACCAACTTCCTTTCCGCCTTTTTCCCATTCAATCGTTAAAATATCATTAGCTGGATTTGGATAAATTTTTAAATCATATTGTGAAATTTCAGTTGTACTATTAAGTATATCATCACAAAATTCTTCGTTAGGTGCTAATTCCAAATAGCCCTGAGGTGTCAAATCTCTTCCAGCAAATGCTTCATAATCAGTAGGAATTCTTTTCATTCTAAATGTCAAATTATTATTGATCATTAAAGTGTCACCTTGTGTTGCTGGGTTGACACCATTTCGAGGAGTCACATATTCCCAGACGATTTCATTATCAGGAGTCAACTCAAAACTATATCCAAAACGTCCTGAACATAACAATGTATTTCCATTGGGCAAAAGTTGAACACTCGACAGACCAGTTGAATACATGTCTTGTGGAGTTGGATGAGTGAAGGTTTCCAAGTAGTCAGTCGGTCCCCAAATATCATCATCCAAAGTATATTCCCAACTATACATATCCCAAGGCGGAATGATCACATTGGCAGTAGAAAAATTTGCACCCACTTGATTATTGAAAAAAGCGATATATCCATATTGAGGGTGGGATGTTGGTAAGTAATCATCAATCCAATGAACATCATGCTGGTAAAATGATTTTTGATCGGCTGTATCACCACCATAATTCGCTGGCGATCCCCAACGATACATCAAGTCTCCTCCCACATTAGAATCTCCCCCCGAACTACTGGCAGCTTCTGCCGTCGTAGTCGTATGATCAATAATCCAAAACTCATTAAAATTAGGAACACTAATTAAAATCTGTTTTAAATCTTCATTATAATCCAACGAATTACCGTGCATCCAATCTGCTTTTCCATCGTTTGCATCGTAGTTAATATTGACACGTCGAGGACTATTTTCTACTACTCCAAAATTATCTTTTGATGCATCTTTATCTTGTACCAAATGATCCCAAGTATTCCATTCCCAAACAATATCACCTGCAGGATTCACTTCGATAATAATATCTTCCCATATTTCTCCTTGTGTCAATGGAGCGAAGGATGTATCTCTTCCGGCTTGAATTGCTTCATCAAGTGTTCGTAATTTCCAAGCGATCATTAGTACATTTCCATTATCCAAAGGAGCAATATCATGGTGTAATCGCATGCTATCATTATTCATTTCGAAGCTCCACAAGAGTTGATTATCCCAATCGCGCATTTCGACGATTGCGCCACCGCCACCTGCCCAAATGGGGTTGCCTGCGACAGCTGAGGGTCGCTTCGTTTTCACTAAATTTCCATTTGGATAAAGGTAAGCGGTATTCCCTGGTCGGAAGTCTGTATCGTCATCCCAACGGTGAACTATTTCGCCACAATTATTAATCAAATAAACGTTCGGTTGGTTATGCGGATAAAATAAGTTATAGCCATCAAATGACTTCGTCGGATGGTATGAAATTAACCCAACGGTATTTTGCGCAGCAAGATTTCCTGCTATGAAAATTAATGCTAAGAGAAGTTGTATATTTTTAATCATATAAAAAAAGTTTAGTTAATTGTTTTATAATTTATTGATAATCAATGATTTATATTATTGTTTGATTACTTTTTGTACAAAGAAACGATTTTTTTCTGTATTAGAAATGCGAATGGTATAAAACCCATTTTTCCAATTATCAGCAGATATTTCAATATTTTCATCTTGGTAAAATTGACTCATTTGTAATCTTCCCATGATGTCAAATACTTGGATATTTACCTCACTCTCAGTTTTATTTTTTATAAAAATAAAATCATGGATAGGATTATTTAAAACTTGAACTCCTTCCAAATTGAAGTGGTTTTTAACTGTAACTGGCTCGCCATAAATTTCACAATCAGAAGGTAATGGATTAACCTCAATGGGATCTCCTGGCGTTAAATCTTTACCGTCAAAAGCGGGATAGTCCACGCTATATCGAGTGGCTCTAAAAACATTTGAATTTGTCAAAATAGCTCCTTGACTCACCGGGCCATTATTACCAATTGGCATTTTATAATGCCAGACCAAATCACCTTCATAGTTCACCTCGTAAAAATTTCCTTCACGCCCCACACAAATTAAAGTATTGCCATTGGATAAGCGGTGTGCTCCTGAAATGTTGGAGGAATACATTTCACTAGGTGGGTCGGATTCATACGTCCAAAATAAATCTTCAGGGCCAAATGGTTCCGTATCAGAAATTGTATATGTATTGTTAGCATCCAATGGCGGATCAATCACATCCACCGAAGAGTAACTTCCTCCGGGTCTTCCTTGCCCATTATTGAAGACCATGATTTTACCTTCGTCAGGGTAACCTGCTGGAATCCATTTGGCATCATGTTGTCCATAAAAAAATCGGTCATCAGAAGTTCCTCGATCATAAGATTGGGGATTACCATAACGGAAGAGAAAATCTCCACCTTTTCCAGCGTTACCCCCTGTGTGGCCTGCAGCTTCCGAGCTCGTAGTGCTATGATCAATTACGTAAATCTCACTCAAGTGTCGAGAACTTAAAACTATTTGATCTAAGTCTGGATTATAATCCACCGAATTCAAGTGAATCCAATCTGTATTATTGCCTGTTGGATTGACACCAAAATTAATGTCCATTAATTCTGGATGCTCAGCGACCACGCCATAATTCATTTTTGTAGAATCGAAATCCTGCACTAAATGATCCCACAAATGCCACTCCCAGACTACTTCAATCTCGTCAGTACCAACTGGTTTTATTTCCACGACTCGTTCTGACCAAACTTGATTCGAAATAGTCGCAGGATTCCGACCTGCCGCTTCCAATTCCAATTCAGCTCGAGCTTCCCAAGCGATTAATAAAATATTTCCATTGGGCATAGGTGCTACATCATGATGGTGATGATAAATATTGGTTGAGTAATCATATTGCCAAATCAAGTCGCCTTCCCAGTTAAAAATTTCTAATCGACCACCTGTACCTCCTCCATTAAAATTACTATTGATTCGTCCCGTTCGCAGTAAATTTCCATTTTCCAAAAGATAAACTGATGCTCCAGGATTAGTGGTACTCTGATCCCAACGATGCACTTCATTGCCACAATTATCTATCAAATAGGTGATTTTACTAATGCCCGGTGCAAATAAAGTATAGCCATTCAATGAGGTAGAATCGTTGAGAAAAAGACCAATTGTTTGTTGAGCAAATGATATTTGTATGAAAAGCAGAAGAGTAAAAAGAGAATATATTTTAGCCATAAAATTGGTTTTGAAAACAAAAAAATTATGCCTCCAAATATCTCGCTAAAATTTGATTTTTTATAAAATACGAAAAGGATTAACATTGATATGTAATGCAATTGCCATGTAGCCGCTAACTTTAGTTGGTTGGCACCTTTGATAACAAACATTTTTTGCAAAAAAAAATAAAATCATCTAATATTCACAACTCCCTGATCCACAGCTTATTAAAATATAATAAAAAATGAGTTATGTGTAACAATACGTTTACAAATCAAATAAATAGTTTTAAATATTTGCAAGGGAAGGAATAAAAGCATACATTTGAAACAAATTGTTGCAAACGCAATAGTCTTCTAAACTGTCCTCCAACCTGTCATTTTTTCGAAACAAGCTTTTAATTTTTAACCATACCCATGGTACGGCTTAAAGCTGTGTCACGGATATGGGTATCACGTAATTTGATTGTTATAACTCACAGTCATATAGGGAAAAGTATGTCTATAACAATACAATTACAAGTTTATTTTTAACAAGAGAAAACGTGTAAACAATGTATGAAAGAGCCATTCTCCATCTCGACATGGACGCCTTCTTTGCGTCCGTCGAGTGCCTGAGAAACACATCTTTAAATGAGAAACCGTTGATTATTGGAGGTTCAAGCAATCGAGGCGTCGTCGCTTCTTGCAATTATATCGCTCGAAAATTTGGCATTCATTCAGGTATGCCTATCCGAATGGCATTACAAAGGTGCCCTGATGCAGTTGTCCTCAAAGGTGATATGGATATCTACTCTAGCTACTCCAAAACGATTACTGAAATTATCGAATCGGAAGCTCCTGAATTTGAAAAATCTTCCATTGATGAATTCTACCTTGACCTCACAGGTATGGATAAACATATTGGTTGCTGGAAATGGGGGAATGAGCTAAAAAACAAATTGGTGCATGAAGTTGGTCTACCCATTTCATTTGGTCTGTCGATTAATAAACTCGTTTCAAAAGTAGGAACAGGAGAAGCGAAACCTGATGGTAAAATCCAAATTCCGCAAGGCAATGAAAAATCATTCCTCGCTCCTTTGCCTGTTCGAAAAATGCCAGGTATCGGTAATGTTCAAAATCGAAAACTAAGCATGATGGGCGTTCGAACTATCCAAACTTTAAGCGAAATCCCTCCTAAATTATTGCAACGTGAGTTTGGAAAAGCAGGTATTTCTTTTTGGAAAAAAGCTAACGGTATTGATCATAGTCCCATCGTTCCTTATCATGAAAAAAAATCTATCTCTACCGAACGAACTTTCCAAATGGATACCATCGATATTACTCGGTTGAAAAGCATCATTTCCAAAATGGTCAGCAAATTAGGTTTTGAATTGCGAAACTCACAACGATTGACTTCATGCATTACGGTCAAAATTCGATATACTGATTTTAATACTTACACGCTGCAAAAGAAAATTTCTTACACCGCTAATGATAAGACTTTGATTAATTATGCTTATCAACTTTTTGAAAAATTATATCAACGAAGGCAGCTCGTTCGACTTGTTGGAGTGAAAATGAGTCATCTCGTCAACGGAAATTATCAAATCAATTTGTTCGATGATACGCTGAAAGAAATTCGATTGATGGAGCAGATGGATAAGATTAAGAAACGATTTGGAGCAAAAGTCCTACGTGGTGGTCTGCTTTAGCTGACCTAAAAAAATCACTTCTACATTTATATAAAAAACCTTTTAGGTCAGCTAAAGCAGACCACCACGTTATGATCAATTGCCATACATATTTTAGTTTGCGGTACGGAACCTTGTCACCACAACAACTCATCGAAGCTGCAAAAGCTAATGATATCAAGACTTTAGTGCTGACTGATGTCAATAATACCTCATGTAGTTATGAGTTTGTAACAAAATGCACACGTGAAGGAATTAAACCGATCTTGGGGATTGAATTCCATCGAGATCATCAATTGTTGTATGTCGGAATTGCAAAGAATAATGAAGGTTTTCGAGCGCTAAATTTGTTTTTGACTAATCATTCATTAGATGGAGTTTCTTTGCCTGATGTACCGCCGAAAATGGAAAATGTCTATTTTATTTATACCCATTTTCCCAAACAAATTCAAGAATTTAGAGACAATGAATACTTTGGAATTCGTCCGAATCAAGTCAACCAATTATTTCGTTCTGAGCTAAAAAGGCATATGGATAAATTAGTGGTTTTTTCGCCAGTTACTTTTTTAAACCAAGGAGGCTTTAACGTGCACAGATTGTTACGAGCGATTGATATGAATGTCCTTTTAAGTAAACTCTCCCCCGAGTTTTGCGCCAAGCGAGAGGAAGTTTTTTATAAAAAAAAGGAACTCGAAACAATCTTCCAACAATATCCACACGTAATTAAGAATACGCAAAAAATCTTAGATACTTGTTCGATCGAGCTTGAAAGTGGATTACATAACAATAAACGCACGTTTACTGGAAGCAAAGAAAGTGATTTTAAATTACTCACTAAACTCGCTTTAAATGGTTGTAAAAAACGCTATGGTAATCGCCATCCAAAAGCAGAAGAACGCGTCCGCCGAGAACTCAAAGTCATTGAACGTTTAGATTTTTGTAAATACTTTTTGATCACTTGGGACATTGTTCGCTATGCGCATACTTCTGGTTATCATCATGTGGGGCGGGGGAGTGGTGCGAATTCGATTGTTGCTTTTTGCTTGTGGATTACTGATGTGGATCCGTTGGAATTGGATTTATATTTTGAACGATTTATCAATCCTTATCGAACTTCGCCACCTGATTTTGATATTGATTTTTCGTGGGATGAACGAGACGATGTGACCGATTATATTTTCAAAAGGTATGGCCGAGAGCATGTGGCATTGCTGGCGACGTACAGTACTTTTAAAGGGAAAAGTATTGTTCGAGAACTGGGAAAAGTGTTTGGTTTGCCAAAAGACGAAATTGATCATTTGATTGAAAAACCGGAAGACATTGCGAAGCATCACAAGTACGCTCACCTCATTTTTAAGTATGGAGAAAAAATAAAAGGCTTCCCCAATCATTTGTCTATTCACGCAGGAGGGGTAATTATTACAGAAAAACCGATTCATTATTTTACCGCTTTACAGATGATGCCGAAAGGGTTTCCGATCACCCATTTTGATATGTATCATGCGGAGGAATTTGGTTTTCATAAATTCGATGTACTGAGTCAGCGAGGTTTGGGGCACATCAAAGACGCCGTAGATTTAGTGAAAAAAAATCAAGGGCGAGCAGTCGATATTCACGAAGTCGATAAAATTATGAGCGACGAAAAGGTGAAGACTCAATTGCGTTCAGGACATTGCATCGGTTGTTTTTACATCGAAAGTCCTGCGATGCGAGGCTTGCTCACCAAGCTGCATTGTGATAATTATAAACACCTCGTGGCAGCTTCTTCGATCATTCGCCCAGGCGTGGCGCAGAGTGGAATGATGCGAGAATACATCAAACGATTTCATGCGCCACATTCATTTGAGTACTTACATCCTGTTTTTGAAAAAAACCTTTCGGAGACATTTGGAGTGATGGTTTACCAAGAAGATACGATGAAAATTGTGCATCATTTTGCAGGGCTAGATATGGACGAAAGTGATGTCTTACGGCGCATCATGACAGGCAAAAAATACCAAGGCGATACTTTCGAAAAGTTGCGAAAAAAATATCTCGTCAATTGCAAAGCAAGAGGTTATTCTGATGAATTGACGCAGGAGGTTTGGCGACAAATTGAAAGCTTTTCAGGGTACTCATTTTGCAAAGCACACTCGGCAAGTTTTGCGGTAGAAAGTTTTCAAAGTCTATTTTTGAAAGCGTATTTTCCATTAGAATTTATGGTAGCGGTGATTAATAATTTTGGTGGATTTTACTCGACGGAGTATTATTTCCATGAAGCTAAAATGTGCGGAGCAACTTTACATGCACCTTGCGTAAATTATAGCTTCTATTTAACAACTATCTGTGAATCAGATGTTTATGCAGGTTTTGTACATCTAAAAAGTTTTGAAAATAAAGTCGCTCGACGGATTGTTTATGAAAGAAGTGTCGATGGTGAATTTAAAAATCTAGAAGACTTTATCAATCGAGTTAACATCACCGCCGACCAATTAGAAATACTCATTCGCATCGGCGCATTTCGATTTACAGGGATGAATAAATATGAATTGATGTGGGAAAAAAATGCGGTGTTTAATCCAAAAAATAAATTCGAAACGACGGGTTTTTTATTTACTGATACTTCGGAACATTATGTTTTGCCGCAGTTGGTAGAAGGAGAATTTGACCAAGCATTTGATGAA
>CAYGRM010000013.1:22817-29206 GCA_964352225.1 uncultured Saprospiraceae bacterium
GCTTGGATTTCCATTGTGTTCGCCATTTGATTTACTAAAAAATCGAATTCCTAGTGGCACTATTTTTTCTAAAAAACTAAAAGCTTTTTCCCATAAAAAAATAAAAATCGTGGGCTATTATGTTTGCAAAAAACGGGTGAGAACATCGAATGGAAAGTTGATGAGTTTTGGAACTTGGGTGGATCAGGAAGGACAGTATTTTGATACGGTACATTTTCCACCGTCGTTGCAGCGGTCGCCATTTCGCGGAAAAGGTATTTATGTGATCTACGGAAAAGTAGTGTTAGATTTTGATTTTCCAAGTGTGGAGGTGGAGCGGATGGAGCGATTGGCTTGGCGAGGGGATGAGCGGTTTGGGGGATAAAAAAGAATATTAAATTATGTTGCGTCAGCTTTATTTTTTAATTTATTCGAATATAGCATTGAACATCTTTGTCCAATTCTTTAAAGGTAACAAGTCCTTTTCGACACTTAAACCTATTGCCAAAGTTATATTTTATTGGATAATATCGGTCAACTAAACATCCTACTTTCATAATAATCCCTTCATCATAGGCTAATTCAATTCCTTCTTTATGAGAAGTTAATTTTTTGCAATTTGTTTCTTTTAAAATTTCTATTTGGTTGTTTAAGGTCTTTGAACTAAAATTTATGTTTTCAATTAATGACAAAAAACGATTATCCGTTTTGGAACCATGAAAATATAATGTCCAATCTTCAACCAATCTATTTTCAAATTTTATTTTTCCATTTTCCATTGAAGGTAATGATTCAATTGCTAAATCATTTATATTAATGTACTTCATTCTTTCAATTGCTTCTGATGCTTCGATGTTGTCTAAACTAAATAGGCTATCTAAATAATTAAAATCTGAATTTGTAAAAAATGAAGTGATTGTATCTTGGTTTTCAATTGAGATTGAATAGAAGTATTTAGCCTCTTTATCAAATTTTATTTTTTGAAAAGTATGAATATTGTTTTTGTAATTTGAAATAGCATTTCTTTGGATGATATGTATCTTAATTCTTTCTTGGAAGAAATACATGATTCCAACGATTGAGAGAATTGAAATTAATCCTAAAATTTTAAGAAGGTTTTTTTTCATCTGAAGTTTTACTGATTTTTCAATTGATTAATTGCTTTTTTCTTATTTACGTTGTCAACAATATTCCACATCGTCGGCATGGCTCGCTTTTGCTGGTAATGGTCATCAAACAGATTGTTAGCGGCTCGCTTCTTTTCGGTCTCGTTAATCAGGTGCATATTTGACAATCATTTTATCAAATCTCTTTGCCAATAAATCTTCTTTCATCAGGAAAAATTCTACTCTAAGCATATCGCCCCAAATCATCCCAATGTCATGATTTGTCGGTATACTTATCAAGCATATTAATTCATTGTATTTTTTTTCGAAGTATTCCTTTTGTTTATCAAATCTGATTATTTTTTCTTTCCATTCCTCCCAACTCAATTTCCCTAACCTAAAACATTCTTCTTCTGATTTTAATAATTGTTCTATTTCACAATTACCACTAATACTTCCAAAATACTTTACTCGATAATTATTTTTGTAGTCAAATATAATGTTGTTCTCAAGTTCTCCGAATCCATTGAGTTTAAGAAAAATGGGGTCTTTATAACTTACTGTTTCGGAAACCATAAAAATGGAATCATTAATATATTCCTCGTCAGAGCGTCTAAATTTTCCAGATTCGGTTGGTCTAAAGTCAGCATCTCCTAAAAATTGTATTCCACTTGGTATGTCTATTCTTATTAAATCTTTTGGAGTTTTTGGGGAGTAAAAATACTGATACTCACTTTGTGAAATAGAGCCAACAAACAATGATAAGATTCCTTTTTGGGGTAGTAACTCTGATCCTATATCCAATTCTTCAAAATTTATTTGAGCAATAAACTCGTAAAACCCATTTTCATTTACGGGGTATTCAATGTTCTTTCTTAAGTCTGGCTTCCCTCCAATTTTAGAGAGTCCTATTCCAACATCTTCTTTTGATATTTTAAAGTGAATCGTATTCATCTATTTTTTCTGCTTGCCGCTCATGGTATTTTGTAAAAAAACTAAAATGTGATTTTTGAAAACTGCATTTAGTGTTATAAAAAGCTGATATTTGAAATTACTACTTTTATCTGGTTTGTAATTGCCTTGTTGTTAAAATAAAATTTGCCTAAAGAAAATAATCAGGAGATTTTTACATAGTCTGACGGCAGTTTAGGGTATGCGAGATGATCAGTTTTTGCTGGGCATGATTGTTATTTACTTTGTTGGCGGTAGTTCTTCTCTAATTTTTTAATTAGTTTATTTATGAATATCTCCCTTTTTTTTATATCAATAATTTTACCTTCAAAGGTTTTTATCTTCCTTAAGTTGGGAAAGACTATTGATTTCTTGACAAGAGAAATACTTAGGATTAAATTAAAATAATTGAACAAAAGAATTAAATTCTGTATTCCATTTGTGGATACTTTTTTTAGTCCTAATTTATTGGCGGTTCTTTCATTTATAATATAGCTTGTTCCTTGAATTTTTATGGATTCATTTGTGTTTTCTACTAAATTTCTTAATCCTTTTAGATATTCCAATAATACAATTTTTGTCCTTTCTTGCTGTGTCATTTCCTTTTGAAATACAAAGTAATAATCAAATAAAGTTCCTCCATGAATTTTGATGGTTTTATCTTTTTCTTGCTCTGCTAATAGAAATAAAGAATAGTATTTCAGTTGTCCTTTTTCAATCAAAGATGGAACATCAAAAAAAGGAGCAATTATTGAAATCGCAATTGCTACTACCAATATAATTGTAAATGAAAATTTTGGACTAATGGTAATAATAATAACTCCAATTATTAATATTGAAAACAGACAAATCGAAACTAATTTGAAGTGAAATATTCTTTTCTCTTTATCTGACAATTGAAAATATCGATTATTCATTTTATTTGTGATAATGAAGCACAACGGGCTCGTGAATGTGGCATGGGCAGCTTTTGCTGGCAATGAACATCATAAAGGTCTTTGGTGACTGTTTTTATATTTTTTCTATAAGTTTCAAAACAAATTCCATTTGTGTGTCTTGGTTGTTCAAAAAGTCTTCAAAGGTTTGTGGAATTTCATAATCAGGGATAATCCCTCTGTGATAAAATTGGTTTGGTTTTTCGGGAACGTCTTGTTCTATATTGTCAATAAAAAATTCGGTGACGATTTTTGATTTTGGTAATACATAACCAATGGGGGTGTGTCCGTTATGACCATAATATCCGCCCGCTGTTTCTTCACCAATTGAGGTTGTATTCTCATTCCCTGCTACCATAGCAGCAAAAAGGCTTCCTGCGGAAGCGACTCTTGGACTTATTAAAAGATATATGTTTCCGTGGAAGGCATGATCATTTGGGTGTCGTATTTTCATTTCATTCGATTTTTTACTGATATAATATTTCCCGTCTTTTTCAGTCGGAAATCTTTTTTTATTGTACCGATTTAATATACCAATTCCAAACGGTCGGAGTATTCTCGGAAATGGTGAATCATAGTACTTTCGCAATGGTATCTTTTTGAAGCTAATCCAAACCTGCTTGCTTTCCTGAAATTTTCTATTCGTTAGATATGAATAGGTGATAACATCATTGGGGTCATCTCCACCACCATTGTTTCTCACATCAACAATCAAGTTTTTCAATTGGTTATTTTGTATATCTACAAAAATGCTGTCCAACCATTTTTTGTAGATGAAGTGCTCTTCTGATTCTTCGTTGCCCATACCAAATGTGTTGATGGTTAGCAGCCCAGTTTTCTCATCTATTTGTTGATAGGCATATCTCTCCTTTTCTTTTGCACCTTCGTATTGTATTCTGTCAAACGAATAGGAGTGTCTTTTTTTATATTTTTTATAATGTTCTAAAAAGCCAACACTCTTTATTTTTACAGTTTCTACACTCTTCGAATTAGGCGCTCTAAAAGTAATTTCAAAGGTATCTTTTAAACCATAATTATATCTGAAGTATCTGCTAAAAGAACTATTCATCCCAATTCGTTTTCCTGTTGTATTTATTCCGTCTGTATTCCAGTATTTATAAAGACTGACTATCACTTCTGCAATTGGCATATTGTTTATTGCTGTAATTTCTGCTCCTAATGGAATCTCTCCATTTTTAAAATTAACAAGCCATTTGCCTTCTATCCATTTTATAGGATAAGGAAAGTAGCCGTAATTCTCCTTTTGCCAACTTTTGGTAGGTAGTGAAGTGCTGTTGTGTAGGCTTCCTTCAAAGTCGGAAAGCGTAGAGATTAGATTATAAAAATCCCTGAAGGAAGAGAGGTTTTGAAGTTCATTATCTGCCCAATTGTATAAGCTGTCAATTTGTTTTTTTGTCCGGTATTTGTAAAGTCCTGAGTTAGCTTTTTGTCTTATTTCTTTAAATACTTCTAAGTCCTTTTTCATTTTTTTTACTGAAAAAGGCTCATCAATAGATTGACAAAAGCCAACAAAGGAGGAAATTAAAAAAAAGAAAAGAATTGAAATTTTTGTCATTCTATTTATTTCGTTTTAATGATTGCCAATAGTCTGTATGGTTGATTTATCGACGGTATTTATTTTTTTTATTTTTGCCTCTGGCCTCCCAATTTTATCCACTTCTTTGCCATTTCCAATAGAGTTTTTAGTTCAAAAGGTTTGACTATATAATCATCTGCCCCTTCTAATAATGCTTGCTCTTTATCAATTTTTTGTGAATTTGAAGTGCTGAAAATAAACGGCACATTGTGGGTCGATGCTACCTCCAAGAGTAAGTGCAAAACTTCATGACCGTCCATTTCACGCATTAGGACATCACATATGATTAAATCGGGAATAAATTCTCTGGCAAGTTCAACCCCCCTTTTTCCGTTGTCCGCTATAAGGATATTGTAATCTTCCAATTCAAGATATTCGGTCAGGTTCTCAAGAAAATCTATGTTGTCTTCAATCAGCAAGATGGTTTTCATTATCGTTCAATTAACATGGTTTGTGAAATTTGTAGCCAAATTCAAAACATTCAAGTTAGGAAAAGATATGTCTTTATCTGTATAATCTATGTTTTGATTTGATCGCGGCAGTTTTGTAGAATTGTCAAAGATTCAGTAAACGTATCTGTTTTTTATTATTTTTCTTTCACTTTTTCTTTTCATGTTACTGAGTTTAAGTTGCAAAGTGTCAACTTATTTCAGGACGACTCATTATTATGGTTGGTTTGGCGAAGGGAGGAGAGGTTTGTTTAATTAGAAATTATGAAATCATAAATCCTCTAGGAAGGATTTATGATTTCAAAATGTAAGAAGTTACTGCTATCCCAAATACTTCTTTTTCAAAGCAGCTAACTCTTCTTCCAAAGCTGTTTTAACTTCTTTTTCTGCCATAAAATTCGTTTCGGCGGTAGCAACTCTTGAGCGCAAAGTTGCCTTATCGGATTCTAAGGTCTTATTCTCATGAATTTTAACATTGAGATCAGATTTCAAATCTAGGACTTTAGTTTTGAGTCCTGCCACTTTGGCTTCCAAATCTGAAATGTTAGCTCTAAGTGGATTTCCCTTAGAAAGGTTCCAGAACCAAGAACCCAAAATCCATGAAATAATTAGTAATGGTAACATCCACCAACTGCAAATGGAAGAGAAACTATCTAAAATTGAAAGTAACATATGTTGTTCGTTTTATGGTTTTTAAATTTCGTTTGAATAAGGAATTCTTCGTCTGATTATTTTACTCGTTGAATTACGGTTCGCCTATTTCCTGCCATTCCAGCTTCGGTATCGTTAGTAGAAGCAGGTTCGGTTTCTCCTTTTGAGGCTATGGTTATTTTTTTAGCAGGAACACCGAGTCTTAATAAAATTGTTTGGATAGTCGTAGCTCGACTAAGGCCTAATTGATAATTGACATCAGTATCTCCATTACTATCGGTATGACCAGTTATACTAACGGTTTCTTCGGAGTTTTTCAAAATTTCTGCTAGCTTGGCTAAGTACTCTTCCACTTTAGGATCAATTTTTCCGACGGTAGAATTGTTATCAAAATAAATTAATGCTTGATCACCAATTTCAACTACAGGTGCTAATTTTTCAGGAGCAGCAACCCATTTAAAACTCGCATTGGAAAATGGATTAGATTCCATGCCATCTATATCATCAGCGAGCATAGATTTGAGTCGGATTCGTTCGTTGGGCAGTTCAGGAAATAATTTTCTAATTTCTTCTGCACGAGCAGCTCCCATATTTGCAAACCCTTCCGGCGCTGCTTCCCCTTTGAAATATTTACCGGTGATTTCGAAAATATTGTCTTCGGATTTTCCCAAAAGTAATTTCTTTTATTAACCAAAAGGGAGGAGTTGGAAAAACGACTACC
>CAYGRM010000013.1:29216-41642 GCA_964352225.1 uncultured Saprospiraceae bacterium
ATTTCTATTTAAGTTCCTCAAAAGAGGAATTTGTCGTCACTTCAGGACTTGACCATTTAGACGTCATGGGATCGCTAGGTGGAGGATCTCCATGAGGTGTTTCAATTTCAGCTTCTGGTTGACAAGCCGGAACTATTTGGTTATATAGCCAAGTGCCAAAGAAAAAGTAGACAATGGATAAAATTAAAACAAGCGTTGATTTTGCAGGCATAGTAGTTAATTTAGCGTTAAAGAAGAAATAGGTGAGCTAGACAAATGTAGTAATGTTTGTTGTTAATGCATAATAAAATATTAATAATTGGATGAAAAGCAAATTACTATATTGTATTTTTATATAAATAAAGAAAATTATTTTTTTCGGGAAAGTGTTGTTATAAGGTTTTAATATTTTTATCTGTATCAATTAAGGTATCAGTAATATCCTCTATTTGATTTGTTCTAATGATCAGATAAAGCGCTAGGCCAACCGCCACTCCAGGTACAATTCCAAGTAATAAACATACCCAACCGTATTTTACTTTAGGATATTCATAAACAACCCATACCAGTAAAATTAACCAACAACAAATGACATCAGTTGAATATCCAGAGGCATATGGATTTACAAATCCGGCAGAAAACGCTCCTATAATATCTGGATCTTCGATCAAAGGAGGGATGATTAAAAAGCAAAAGATTAAGGTAAATATGGCTGCTATTACGACTACACTTATTTTGAATAATCTTTTTTTCATGATGGTAGATTATAGTTTTAAGTTGGAAGATGTGATCTGGATTATTTTAAAAAGTAATTTTTTATAGCTCCTCATTATTTACATAAGGGCTTTCTCATAAAAATACCATGTAAGGTTGAATGTGTCTTTTTTTAAATGCCTTATATGGTTCAGATTTATTTTTATGAGAAAGCCCTTTTATTTACATTTAAAAAGAAAATTCATCCTTGATTGTGATGGTTGGTTTTGAATTAGCTTTCGATTTTTTCAAATTTAAAAAATAGAATTATATTTTTTTTAATAACTTCTGAAGTTACTATTTCTCCCTCAAAACTAACATTGGTACTTTAGATTCCAATGCCATTTTTTTGGTAAAACTTCGATGCATTAAGCGCTGCCAATAATTCCGATGAGGACGATAGGTCACTAATAAGTTAGTATCGAAAGTATCTAAAAAATCCAACATGCTGTCCAATTTATTTTCTGTCGTTATTTCATGAAAAGTAATTTGCAAGGCAGGAGCGTTATCAGAGAAGAAGGATTTCAACTCTTCCATATCAATAGGAGTCGTTGTTTCTTGCTCTACCTCAGTAAAATGAACACATCGAATAATTGGATGAAATGGGGCCAATATTTTTGCTACTCTCCAGATTTCATAGGGAGCCACCTCGGTCAAATTGGTAGCATAAGTTACCAGAGTGGTTTCTCGATAGGCTGCAAATTCAGGAATAACGAATACTGGGCATGGAGCTTTTTTTACGGTATTAGCAGCAACACTTCCAAATATTTTATCCATTGCTCCATGCTCATCTCGAGTACCCATGCAGATAAAGTCAAATCCATTTTTTGTGGCGAATTGATCAATGATAACCTCAGGAATACCCATTTCGATTTCGGTATAGACAACGGGTACATTTTTTATTTGCTGAATTACTTGAGATAAGACCTTACTTGTTACTTCAAATAATTTTTGCTTAGCCACTTTCATTTTTTCATTTACGGCTATCTCAACAGCAACCGGCACATCAATCATTGAGACTTCTGGATTGACTACATTAATCAAGGTAATCTCTCCTTCCATTTTGTCAGCCAGCAAAAGCGCATGTCGAAATGCATTTTCAGCAGAAAAAGAAAAGTCGGTTGGAACTAGAAATTTTAATTTGTTTTTCATCTCAGAATTTTTCATCAAGATGAATTTATTTGAAAAAAAAACTGGTGATAAAAGTCAGTATTTAAATTGATTAAAATCATAAAAAAAAAGGAATGTACCTTATTCTATTTTCTTTTAAATTCTAGGTGATTCCTGCAATCATATCAAAGTCGTTAGATTGAGTATCTTTTAATAACAATTCTTTTACGGCGAGCAAAAGTGACTTGTTGGAAGAATGAATCTCTCGATTAATATTGAATAAAGTCGAAATCTCAATATCTGAGAATTTACTTTTTCGAATTATTGGATAGGCTGATTCTAAAAAGTCATTATAATTTTTTTTGCTTTGAACTTTCAAATTAGTCAAATCTTCAAAAAGTAACGCTTCATTTTTGGTGTCTAAGATTTGATGAATATCTTTATAAAATTCCTCTTGATCGGAACGTTTTTCAACTAAGAAATTAATTAGGTAATCATTTACGGAGCGTTCAAAGTCTTCAATATTATGAGCGATATCTTTGATACTTTTGGCTGAAGACATGACGTGTCGAATCGAAATCATCAGATGTTTGAGTCGGATACTTTCCTCGGATTCGAGTTTTTGATTTTGAATACCTACATAAAATTCTACCAGTTCACCTTCTAATTCTTTGATTAGGTTGTATTGATTTTTGTAGGACAGACCATTTGTTTTTTCCAAGAGTTGCTTGTCATCAAATCCAGCCTTGTCAATTTTTAGAATAGAAAACTGCAAAAGGAAAACTCGATGCAATAAATGATTAATATCTTTGGTCAAAACTTCTAAAGCCGCATCAGGAACACCCGTCGGAACACTAGGAATATATTGGGCTACAACTTGGTCTTTATTTTTAAACATCTTTTCCAAAATCCTAGCAAATAATCCCAACAATGGAATAAAAATTAGAATTCCAATAAAATTAAAAGAACTATGGAATGCCACCAAAGTCAAAAGAGGATTGGAATTCCCAATTATTTTGGTCACTAATTGTAGAAGTGGAAATAAAAAAATCAAGGCAATAATATCAGTAATAAAGTTGAAGGAGAAGTGACTGAAGGCTACTTGTCGTTTAATTTTTGATCCTTTCATGGCACCTAATAGCACCGTAATCGTGGTTCCCAAGTCGTTTCCGATGACCATTGCTGCGGCTCCTTCCAAAGGAATAATCTCACTATTGAGTGCACTTAAAGTAATCACCATTCCTGCCGAACTAGATTGAATGATGGCAGTCAAAATAAATCCAACTAAAAATAAAAGGTAAGGACTATAATGAGCAAAGGGAGAAATATCAAAATTTTGAGCAAATAAATCTATACTCAATTTCATATAATCCAAACCCATAAATAATGCGCCAAATCCCACGATTAATGATCCTACATGATGTAGCTTTTGATCACGTGGAAAGAAAACAATACTTAATCCTCCAATTGCTAAGAAGGGAAAAACAAAAGCTTCGATCTCAAAACTAAATCCAAAATATGCAACAACCCAACCTGTAAAGGTTGTTCCTAAATTAGAACCGATAATGATTCCAATAGCATTTCGAAGTTCAATAATTCCTGCTCCTACAAAAGCCAAGACCATTAAACTGACCACCGAGCTACTTTGTAAAATGATTGTTATAAAAATCCCAACGAGAACTGCTTTGAATACATTGTTGGTGTGTCTTCTTAGAAATTTTTTGAAAGTACGACCTGCAATTTGCTCTAAGGAGCCTTCCATCAGCAACATTCCCAAAAGGAAAACGCCAAGTCCCGCAAAAAACTCCCAGAAGTTAAATTGATCCATCAGGTTAATTTATTTTGCATAAAAATAAATTGCTCAAAAGGGGAGACAGATGATGAACATCAATGGTAGAGTTGATTTTTATCAGTCTTTTTAACAGAAAAAAAAATCTGATGCTTGTATTTGGGGTTACATAATATTTTTATCGTGATAATAAATATTATATAATAGGAACGCGGATTGGGCGGATTCTTGCGGATAGACGAGATCAATATTAAATTGTCAAAATCCGCGTCCATCCGCTTAAATCCGTGTTCCTATCCAAAAAGCTAACAAATGCCTTTTGTGCTATTGTATAATTTGAATTACCACCAATTAGGATTGATAAAAATCAAACCATCAACTAATAAAAGTCAATTCTTTTTTTCCTAAGCTCACCTAACTTACTGCCAATATTATTAAAAAAACATAATTATGAAACAGTTAATTTCAAAACTAGCAGTAACACTTCCCTGTGCATTAATATTTTTATTTTTTGCTATAAATATTCAAGCACAAGATGATGCAAGAGTATTGTTAGAAAATCTAGAAGAAGAAGAGTTGAAAAATATTGATGCTTTAGCGATGTATCCAAAAGATACTCGATTAGCTATTTTACAAACTACCCTGCATCCTGAAGCTTTGATTAAAATTCAAAGAATTCAAAGTAAAACCAAAGAGGGATTTACCAATCTAATGAATCAATATCCACAGGAGACCCAGCAAGAAGTTTGGGATTTGACTCGCTATCCTGAGTTGATACATCGATTGATTAATGAGGTAGATGAAGATCCAAAAAGTATTGATAAGATACTTTCTGATTACCCAAAAGCAATTCACAAAAGAGCAAAAAACAGTTTAAAAAATCATTATGATTTGTTGAAGGAGGTTGACGTTCTTGGAAAAACAAATGAAATTGCCTTTAATAATGTAATCGATAAATATGATGTCGAGACTCAAAATGCCTTTCGACATTTGATTGACTTACCAGAAGTGATGACTATTTTAACAGAAAATATTGAGGTCACTATTTTGGTTGGTGATGCTTACGAAAATTATCCAGAATGGATTTTGAGAAAAACGGATAGTCTGAATTTAGAGTTAGCTCGACAGAATGCAAAAGAGTTGGAAGATTGGAAAAAAAGAGTGGAAGAGAACCCTGAAGTAGCAAAAGAATTAGAAGCTTCTGCCAAAGATTTTTCAAAAGAAAACGGATATGATGACATTTATTATGATTCAGAAGAAGAGGAATATCCTTATGATGATGTTTATTATGATGACAGCGAAGAGGAGATAGCCGTTATCGAAAATCATTACTATTATAGTTATCCTTATTGGTATGGATATCCTTCCTGGTATGCTTATCCTCGATGGCATCCATATCCATATTGGTATGATTGGGGATTTCGATATGGTAGCGGGCGATCTATTGTGGTCATCTATATGCCTTCGTTCTATTTTGTGGATTGGTATTTTTATCGGCCTTATCACCATCATTATTACCCTCACCTTTCTGCGCACTTTGTAGATCACTACTATGGTCATCGACACTCGGTGGGCAGTATTACTTCTTCGGTTCATAATTGGCGCAATCGTAATCGAGAAGTTATTTCTGATGATATGATTGCTAATGCACCAAGCAGGATTAAAGAGTTTAAAGAATTTGGGAAAATGGAAACCGATCGAATAGCGTACAATAAATCTAATCCTAAAACGCCTATTTCCCAAAAGGAATTTGTTGAAAAAAATAGAAAGTCTTATCCTATTCTTGAAAAAGAAGTTGTCAGAAATGAAAGGTTAACTTCGAAGGGAGAACCTAATATTTCGCCAAGGAGAATTGAGGTGACACCTAAGAATAAATTCCCTACGACCAAGGAAAAAAGTCGTACGCCAAAAGTCATAAAACAAAAAACGGATATTAGTCTTAAGCAACCTAAGACTTCAAGAAAAGCGAAAGACTATCATCAAAATACTTGGGAAAGGTTAAAAAAGCAAACGACTACTCCAAAGGCGAGAGTGAAAGCGAATCCTACAAAAAAGAATACAAGTAAAAGAACTAAGCCTAGAAAGAAAACTAAGAATGATTAAATTCTATAATGAAAAATAGTATGGAAAAGGGAGTCTTCTGTGAAAATGGAAGACTCTTTTTTTGATAAAAATTAATTTAGATAATGATAAAAGTCAATGTAATTAAAACTGAAGAAGAATATTTTTGGAAAGTGAATTCCCTAATTATTTTACTAAAACCTTTAGATATGAAACCTCCCATTTTTACATTTCTAGTTTTTATCTTTTTTTCAAATATAACTCAAGCTCAAAGCCCTTGTGAAACACCGCTCACCGAATTTCAGTTGATTGGAGATTATAATGGACACAATTATTATCTCTCAGAATATTCGATGACTCCAGAAGATGCTCAAACTAATGCAATTTCTTACACAGGATATTTAGCAGTCATTGATGATGCAGCTGAAAATGATTTTATCCAACAAAGTATTTCTGAAATGGTCTACATCGGATTGAATGATGTAGCAACAGAAGGAGAATTAGTTTGGGAAAATGGAGCTGTAGTAAATTATACGAATTTTGATATTTGTGGTTTTTGCAATGACAATTCTGATGAATTAGATTATGTCATGATGCATCCATGGAATGGTGGATGGAGTTGGAGTTCAAAATGGAGCCCAAGAAAATATATTTTAGAAATTCCTTGTGGAGAATCTGCTGACCTTTCTCTCGAAATGACCACTTCAAATAGTGCAGTTGTAGAAGGAGGTGAATTTGTCATTACGTTATTACTGAAAAATGATGGACCACATGAAGCCACTAATATTAGTACTCGATATATCAACGTAACTTATTCGATGAGTACGCTATTAAGTGAATCGGTTTCGCAGGGAACGATTGTCGATTTTTACAGTAATATCAAAGATTGGAATATCAGTTCCTTGCCAGTTGGAGCAACCGCTCAAATGCAATTAACTTATCGAGCTGACTTGGGGACTCCTGGATATTTTTATGGAATGGCTGAAGTAAAAGAAGTCGATCAAGATGACCCTGATTCTACTCCTGGGAATAATCAATCAAGCAGTACCGAAGATGACGAGGCTAGCGTAAGTGTTACTTATACTGATGCAGGATATATTTGTCCTGGGGATTTTTTGGGCTTTACAACAATAGGTGAATTTGGAAATAGTAAATATTATGTCTCCAATGAAAATGCTGAAAATGCACTTACCGCACAAGCTGCAGCCGAAAACCTAGGAGGTAATTTAGCCTCTATAAATAGTCAAGCTGAAAATGATTTTATTCTTCAAGGAATTTCGGAAATGACTTACATAGGTATGCATGATCGACAAACAGAAGGTACATTAGAGTGGTACGATGGGAGTTCTGTAGATTATACCAATTTTGATATTTGTAGTTTTTGTAATGAAAATTCCAACTTATTTAATAATGTGGTGATGCACCATTGGAATGGTGGTTGGAGTTGGTCAAATACCTCTAACCCTCGAAAATTTGTGATGGAAATTCCTTGTGGATATTCATCTGGGGCTGACTTGGCATTAAATAGTTCTGCTTCTGTAACTGAAGTGGCAGTCGGTGATCCTTTTGATGTAGTTCTAACGGTTACTAATAATGGGCCACAAGTTGCTACCGATATTCTAATAAATGTTTGGCGTTCGGAATATGCAGAAATAGTTTTGGGAACACCTTCAGTTGGAACATTTGAGTATGATTATTATTTGTCTTACAAATGGGAAATTCCTTTGTTGGCAAGTGGTGAATCTGCCGAGTTAATTTTGAGTTGTGAAGCGACAGCAAGTCCATTTGGTAGTTATTCCATTGGTGGTTATGTCTCAGAGTTAGATCAAGTTGACCCAAATTCAGCTAATGATAATACGTCCGTTGGCGTCCAGAAAATTATGATGGGAGGATGTCCTGATGCTATTTCAGAATTCAGTTTATTAGGTGAATTTAATAACAGTAAATATTTTCTTTCAGATGATGTAGCTCGTCCTTTGGATGCGCAAGCAGTTGCAGAAAGTCATGGAGGTTGGTTGGCTACGTCAACTAATCAAGCTGAAAATGATTTTCTCCAACAAAATATTAATGATTTGGCTTACATAGGTTTAACTGATTATTCAACAGAAGGAACTTACGAATGGAATAGTGGTGAGCCAGTTGATTATACCAATTTTGATAACTGTAGCATTTGTTTCGAAAATGAAGAGATGATGGATTTTGTGATGATTCATCCTTGGAACGGAGGTTGGAGTTGGAGTAACTTTTGGAACGAGCGAAAATATATAATTGAAATTCCATGCGGAAATACGGTTTCTTCCAATCTTGGAAATTCTTTTGTGGCTTATACTTCGAATGTTGTTGAATCATTAAAGTTAAAACAAGTTTTTCCTAATCCAGCTGAAAGAATAATTCATGTTGCGGTAAGAAGTGACTTAGAAAAAACAATATACTTACAAGTTATGGATGCTCAAGGAAAGTTGGTTCAAACGATGCAAACAGAATTGTTTGAAGGAGAGAATACATTCGATATGGATATTTCGAACTTGCCAGCAGGGATGTATTTTTTACAAATTCCAGAAATGAAAGGAAAAGAGAAAGGGATGAGGTTTGTGAAAATAAGGGATTAAGATGTACTGGATTAACTGAAAAAAAAAGATGTTATTTTATTATTAGAAATAACATCTTTTTTTGGTTCTAGTTGAATTCATTTGGTCGATATTTTTTATAGAATAGGTTACCTAAACTTCAAAAGTTTAGGTAACCTTGATTTTTCAAAAAAGTAGTTTCCTCTAAATGGTATTGACCAAATGAATCCACTTAGAACCCTTTTTTTTATCATACTTATGAAATCTTTTCTGCAATAATTTCAAAATGCTTGAGAATACGCAAAGCTCTCAGCGTATTCCATCGACTTGGCTTACCAGCTTTTTCCATTTCAAAATGAATTTGTCCTGGATGCTTAGCTTGAACATTCCAAGTACCATCGTTATTTATTTTTTTCAAAAGTAAATCTATAGCCGGTTGCATTCGTTTATCCCATGGAGTTTTGGAATATTGGAGAAAATCTAATGCACTTAGTACATCGTATTTCCATCGGCGAGGGTAGGGGAATTTTAGAAAAGTAGGATGAATAATTTTTCCAGTTCGATCAGATAAAAATAATTGATGGCAGAGGATAAATTCTATGGAAGATTTTTTCACATCTAAAATTTCTTTTAATCGATAACCGTATCCATTTTTTTCATATTCAGCGATACCTTCCAACATCGAAAGGGTAGTATGCAAAGAACTATGAACTGGTTTTTTGGAAGCACGATTCAAACGACAATTAAATCCACCATCGGCCATTTTTTGAGAAAGGATAAAATCAATAATCGGTTGAAGCTGATTTTCAGGTGTTTCAAAATAACAAGCATAATTTAAAAACATACCGTTGATACAAGCATCACTTTTTCTGCCGCTTCCTGCGGGATTTATTCCTCCATCATCACATCGCTCGAACTTAATAATTTGTTGAATGGATTCTTTTATGATAGGATGGTTTGGAGCCATGCAAAGGTTTCTTAAATCAAGTAAAGTATAGTGAGTGGAAATCCATTTTGGTTGATAAAACCTTTGTCCCCAATGTCCATTTGGATTTCTTTTTGATAAAAATTGTAGTCCCCAACCTTGCTTTGCTATTTGTTTTTGTAAGTTTTTTTTCTTCTTATTCAGTAGGTCTCGATGTACTTGGTATTGAATGGAAACGTCCCCTTTGAGTAGCCATTTGATTTGTTCTTTTGAGATGTTTTTATGATTCATAATTTAGTTGAATTATGGATTGGTTTCTTGGAAACGACAAAATGAATTTATTTTTTATAACTATAAATATCATCCAATTTAAGCGTATCTCCATTTTCTTCAATTTCCAAATCATACCGAATCACCACCTTCGTTCCAATCGGAGCATGGAAGTAAATCCGCCAAGCATCTCCTTCGCCAGTTCCAATACATCCATTAGAATATGCTTTTCCCAAAGTCTCCGGATTAGTGGTTGGGTGAATGAGTTGCCCCCAACGGTGTCCATTAATTTCTGGATTCAAAAATGGAATTCGAGGAACCAAAGTTCTTCTCAAATCATCCCTCAGGGTAGTTTTATATTCATGACCATCAACTGGGTTTTGCCATCTTGGATCACGATTAATTTTTACAATTTCACCTACTCCTGTTTTTGTTTTCATGTCAACTTTCCGACTTACGGTACTCATGTAGCGAGCTCCAACTTGCCCAACTCGAATAGGAATAGAATGTGCAATACTATCATTTTGCATGATCCGTAACTTATATTCTGGTACGTTAATGTCAAGCCAATACGAATTTATTTTTTCTTGAATTTGGTTGGCTACTTCTTCATTTGGGAGAAATAAAGTGTCTAGTTTCCTGAGCACAACATGTGCTTTTTGATTATAAACAAAGTTCCCTTTCTCCATTTGGAAATAGTAATCTGATTGAACAAAAGTATCAATCAATCCCTCATTAGCATGAATTAATAAATACTCATTAAGTTCGTAAGGAACAAGTGTATCGTACACCTCTACCAAATTATTAATGAAATCAAAATACTCATCAATCGTAACATTTTTCTCTAAAATGATCTCGAAAAGTGGGGTGTCCTTTTTTATCAAAGGAATCGTGTCCATTAAGATAATTGGTGTTTCAATTTGAGGTGCGGGAGTTTCTTTTTTACAGCCAAGAAGAAATACTAACGATGTTAATATTAAAATTGCAACAGTATATTTACATTTTTCGATCATCAGTTGGGTAAGCTTTTTTTCAACAAATTAATTAACCTGTGTGAAGATTTCACTTTTGTTAAAGGTTACACCTCAAAAGAACTTCAATTTTTAATTTCAATTATTGACAAATGTCAGTTTTAAAGTTGATATAAATCACCTTCTTACCAATAGCTTCCTATTAATTTTAAATTGATTTTAAACTTAAAAAAAATACTATGCTTAATACTCAAAATGTTTCCGTTGCGGTTGACTTATCTAAAACAGATGATAAAGTTTTACGCTATATAAAATTCTTAGCTAATGAATTAAATATTAAAAAACTGAATTTGATTCATGTGATACCAAGTATTCTTTCTCCTGGAAATGCTGATTGGGAGATGCATGAAATTTTAGGCCCAGGTTTTAATTTAAGAGACAAAATCAAAGGGCAACTTTTGACTAAGACGGATTTTCTTTTTGATAATGGAGTATCTGCTGAAGTAGAAATAGTAGAAGGAAATCCTTATCGAGAAATGATTGCTACTGCTGAAAAGTTAAAATCAAATTTAGTCGTCGTAGGTCGAAAAGAAAAGAGTGAAGGAAGTGGAATTACAGCTCAACGGATTGCTAGAAACTTTTCTGGGCATGTTTTATTTGTTCCACCTGATGCTCCCTTAAAAATTACTAGAATTTCTGTTCCAGTAGATTTTTCAGATAACTCTGCCAGAGCAATGGAGATGGCTTTAGATCTTGCTGGCAAAGTGAAAAATTGTTCCGTTAGATGTGTTCATATCGTAAATACGTCTCCTGCCAATTATTATTTAGATTTAAAAACTCGGAATAGATTAGATACTCAATTTATGCAAAGCTCTAAAGAAGCTTGGGAGGATTTTATAGAAAAAAACGATTTTAAAAAATTTGATGTACCGATTGACTTTGTGCAAAATTTCAATGAAAGTAGTTCTAAAATATTATCAAATTATTTTAATAATCAACATTCTGATTTGGTCGTGATGGGAGCGAAAGGACATACCGCTTTTGAAAACTTTCTTTATGGAAGTGTAACTGAGAAGTTCGTGGACAGTTTTAATGATTGTCCCGTTATGATCGTGAGGTGACCTTTATCAGATTAAATAATTATTTTTAAAAAAAAGCTCCCATCTTTTAAAAGGATGGGAGCTTTTTAGTTTTAATTTTTAGCTTCTGCTTTCTTTTGGTTTTCCATGAATTTCCCAATTAAGTCTGGGACTTTTTCAAAAGCAGCTGCGAGTCCTTTGTTTGTTTTTGTACTGATAAACGAAATCTGCTCACCACGAGTTACTAAAAAACCGATTGGTTCGATACCCATTCCTGCTCCAGCACCTCCGCCCGTTCCATGTCCTTGTTTAGGTGCATCACCTTCTCCTCCGCCCGTTCCAAATCCCATCCCAACTCTAATGACTGGAATGCAAGAAAATTCTCCTAATTGAAAAGTGTTACCAACAACAGTTTCTGTTCTAGCTTCAGTTTGCATAAAGTTGGTAATTTGTTCTAACATTTCTTTCATTTGTAAATCCATGATTTAATTATTTTAAGGTTAAAAAAATAGCGCCCACAAAATCCGAATAGGACGGTTTTGGATTTCTAACAATACTTCTACATTTCCATTGAAGTTAATATGCAATTGCCTTTTTTCTTTTTTTAGAAAGTGGAAAATAGGAAATAGGTAGGCATTCCACACATAATTGTTAGTATCAATATTGATAAAAAACTTTCTGACCTGAAAGGATTTTATAAGCGGTTTTATCTTTTTTCTAAAATTGAATTTGGATGTTTTTTGTTTGGATGGTTTCTTTTTTTTCTGAGTTGTTTTATTTGGGATGGGGTTGATTTCTAAAAGATTGATTTCTTTTTTCCAAAAAAAAGATTTCATAAGAAGTCGTGGTTCATCATCTTGTAACAAAACTCTTGCTGAAAAAATATACTTCCATTCGGCTAAGTAAAGATCATTATTAGAAT
>CAYGRM010000014.1:0-24559 GCA_964352225.1 uncultured Saprospiraceae bacterium
AATTTCACATGAATCAACGAAAGGTGATTTGATTTTCCTTAAGTTGATGACATTAGACTACAAGTCAACACAAGCAGTTTTCCTTTTAATTGTCATTCTGCTTTGTATCGAACAGCAGGGTTCATTTTTTAGGTAAGGTGACAATTTTTATTTTTCAAAATTCTGAACGGAATAGAATTAAGGATTTGGAAGAGTAGTTTTTTTATTTTAATTGATTCGCATAAATAACAATGCACTTACATCTTGTGACGTAAGTGCATTTGTTGTCTCTGTTACTGTATTTTTGACGGACGTAGTCCGTTGTCTTTTATCTCTTCTGTTAATTACTCACCACTATTTAATCACTTAAAAGTAGACACGGTCCAGAGGACAAGCGCCAGCGACGATTATTTTTTAGTCCTCAGACGGTGTGCCAGCGGGTAGGTGGCGATTTCTATGTTATCTCCTAATTAAACTGTGGATAATTTATAATTTTTTTGTTCCATCATAATTCTCTAGAAAGTTTATGAGTTGATTGTTTTTATTCAACTTAGCAATTTCAAGAGCAGTTTTGCCTTGATTTAATTTATTTATGCATATCAAATCATTATCTAAAATAAATTTAACAAGGTCAACATCACCATATTTAATAGCTTCAAACCAAAAATAAGAAAACCCATCTCTATTGCTAGATGTCTTTCCTCCTTTAGAAATTAAATATTTCATAAAAGCTAAATTTTTATCAAAATATTTTTCTGCTTCAATCATTTCCACATCTGAATATAGATCAGGTGTAGGATAATTAACTACCAAATCATCAATTACTTTTTGAAGAATTGTACTATTTCCCTTTAATTTAGAATTTATATTTACCCCATTATCTATGAAATATTTAACTAGATCGTTTTTTTCAATAGAAAAATTTAATACACCATAACCATTTGAATTAACATCATAATAATTTGCACCGTTTTCAACCAAGAATTTAATCACTTCAACATCTTTTTGTCCGGAATTAAGTATAGATATTAAAAATGGGGTATTATTAATATTTCCAGACAAAACATTTTGGAATATCTCATCACCAATCATCTTTTTCATTTTTTTTAACGTTTTTAAATCTCCAAAAATTGATGCAGTTTCGATTAATAAAATATCCTTTTCTTGATCAAATGGTTCTTTCTGATTTCTATAAAGTATTTCTACTAATTTTGTATTCTTTTTTAATATTGCATAATATAATGGTTTCAAACCATGGGCATTCCTTTCATCTATATTTACTCTATTCTCAATAGCAAACAATATTAGGTCTCGATTATAATTTCTACTATTGGCAGTATAATGAAGTATATTTTGATTTTTAAAATCCTTATGATGTAGATTTGCTCCTTTTCTAATGATATTTTTAGTTAATGAGAAATTACCACTTTGAGCAGCTAATAACAGTAATGTTGCTCCTTTTTGATTCTGTTGATGAATATCCATTTTGGGCTTAGATTTACTCCAGATATCATCAAATAAAGATTCATCTCCACATTTACATATTAAAAAGAAAAGATCACTTTTATTTTCAGGTAAATCGTTCTTTAATAAATACTTACCTTTAAGTAAATGATTAAATAATCTTAAATCGGAACATGATTCTAATTGTTGAAACAACCATAAAATACTTTTTCTTTGATATAATATTTCATTTATCTTTTTAAAATTATTATCTGTTATTGCTTCTATAAGTTCATTTTTAAAAAAATCATTACTTTGTGAATAACTATAACTTAGAGGAAGAAACAACAATATAATAATTCCCCATTTCCATATTTCTATACTACCGATTTTCATTTTCATAATTACAATAATTTCTATGAAAAATGTGAATAACTGAGAAAGATATTTATCTCAAATTATTCACATTTTATAAAAAAGATTAAGGTTTAATTTTTGCACCGTTACCAGAAGTAAATAGCCTAATAGTTCCTCCTTTTGTCCCCCCCATTCCAGAATGGTATTGAAAAGATACGCCACTACTTTTAAATCTTTTAAAAAGAATAATACTTATTTGATTTACAACTTTATCCCTTGTTCCTGGTGCATAAAAAGTAACCCCTGAACTTCCCCTCACAGATTCATATTCCTTGTAATCATATAAAGTAGAGAGTACTTCTTGTATGTTATAACCTTTATCTGACGTCTCCCAGATCTCAATTTGTCTATCATAAGTAACCTCATTGTCTGGACTACCATTTGGATCAACAAATCCAATATCATAATTGAAAACAAAATCTGAACCTGAAGGGGCATTTTTCATGTATTGTTCTAATTTTTTCCTTCCCTTCGCACTTAAAGCAGTATTCCCTTTATTAAAATCATTTCCTTCAAAGGTAATAGTCTCATCACCTTGTTGTTCTTTCTTATTCTCTCCAAAAGTTTCAGCTAGAGAACTAAACACTTCTATTGCCTCATCTCCTTTATAAGTTTCAACATCTTCCATTGCATCTAATTGAATATCAGTATGACTACTACCAACCTCCTCTTTACTCACCTTTTTACCTGTAGCTAAATCTGTTTCCCAGCTATCTACTGGTGCCATTCCTGTTGGGTCTGTATATCTTAATGGATTATTAAATGTGTAATTATAACCTGATTGACTAGGGAATAATTCAGCCAACGGATCAACACTATTCCAACGTCCAATCGCCGCATCATAATATCTCGCCCCATAATCCGACCAGTCAAGTCCGAAGTCACTATTAAGTTCCTTCCCATTATACAAATATTTATTCTCTGTAATATAAAAAAGGCTTCCAACTATTTAAAGTCAGAAGCCTTTTTTTCAAAAATTAATTCCTCAAATCCTATCTCACATATAATCTTTGGAAAGGAACAAT
Source organism: uncultured Saprospiraceae bacterium (assembly GCA_964352225.1). Lineage (GTDB taxonomy): Bacteria > Bacteroidota > Bacteroidia > Chitinophagales > Saprospiraceae > CAJQQY01. The sequence continues at coordinate 2,865 of CAYGRM010000014.1, forward strand.
TACCTCGTTTCTATCCATGTCATTTAATGATCTAAGTTGAGCAACAGTCGTTTTATATTTTTGAGCGATGCCATGCAACGTATCTTCATCTTGAACGATGTGAATTAATCGTTGTGTTCCATCTACATTCATTTCAATCAGCTCTTCTCCTTTGCTAGTTACTAAAGGTTGACCTTGAGCAGTTCTGTTTCCAGCCAATGCAGGATTGATATAAACGTACTCTTGAGGAACCGCTTGTTGTTCAACTGGAACTTGTATTACTTGAGTCCCCGCAACTGCTTCTGAAATCAATAATACTTGACCAGGCTTAATCATATCTGAAGTCAAATTATTAATTCTTTTCAATTCATCAACTTTTAATCCATGCAAAGCAGCGATTCTAAATAAAGTTTCATTTTTTGCAACGTTGTGGTATTTAGCACCTTTAGCTCCAATATATGCATATGATTGTGGCTGTGTTGCTGGAGTAACAGTAGCAGGAGCATTTTGCGGTTGGATATAATAAGTAGTGCCTGCATTTTGAGCAGGTACTGGTCGAATGATTTGATAATCAGACGGTGGTTGAATCATTAATCGAGTACAAGGGTAAATAGCATCTCTGATTAGTCCATTCCATGCTTTGATCTGATTAACGGTCACTCCATAAGTAGCTGCAATACTATAAAGGGTTTCTCTTTTTTGCACCACATGGGTATTGTAAGTCGGTTGCTCTAAACAATCACTTGCTCCTGCACCTTTAGAAGGTTTTTCAACTGGAGGAACAATTGCCAATCTCATACAAGGATAAATTCGATTGTTAGCACCGATATTATTCCATTTCTTGACATCTTGAATACTTAGTCCATATGTTCTAGAAATAGTATAGAGTGTTTCTTTTTTCTGAACGATGTGAGTATCATTGGTAGAAACTTCTAAACATCCTGAATCGTCATTCGCAGGAGTTGATGGAGCATCTGTACCTGGTATATCTGTTCCCGTTGAAGGGGTAGAGGTAGTTCCAGTATTGTTATTAACCATATATCCATTTCGGTAAGAATTCCCACCAAATTCTCCTTCTGCTCTTAGGCCAGTTTGTGAATCTACATAATACCCTTTATCTAAATCTAAATAAATTCTTCCAGCTCCTGGGTAAACAGTAGAGGTGTAACCACCAGAAACTGTACTTCCACCCGATAGAAGTCCAGTACCAGATGTATTATTATTACCACCAGTTACATTTGGAGTTTGAACAATAGGAGTGGTATTGATATTAGGATTCATTGGAACATCTGAATTGTTAGATGTCAAGTTTCCTGGATTATTATTATTAGGAGTAGTTGAGGTATTTTTTTTAGGTTGACCTCCATAAAATTTACAAATCAAACCCAAGTAATCAACAATATTATAATTATTGATTTTTCTTAGTTCCAATTTTTCACCAACGGCCAAAGGAGGCATTGGATCAGATTTTCTATATAAAACTCCTACCTCAGGAAGGATGGTCAAATCCGCCATACTATTTCTAGAAGGATCTGTTTTGATTCGGAATTTGTAGCGAGACAAACAATCGTTGTCATCTTTTTCGCTAAAATATACATCAGCTTTTGACCCTTTAGTGGCAAGGTTACCAGTAGAAGCTTGGTTATAGTAATAGGAAAATGAATAATTATTAGACCGAGATCCGAAAGCGATGTTCGTGTTATAATAATATTCTGCTTTTTTGATTTTATAAATTCTAAAACCATAAGTATGCTCTTGTACTAAGAATACTTCAAGGGTTCCTTTGTTTATATCACCAACAAATTTTTCGTCTCTTTCTAACTCAGCACAAGTTTCAGTTCCTGCTGGTTTATATTGACGAGGAGTATAATCTTCACCTGCCTCCAAAATGATTTTTTCGTTATCACTTACTTTCAGGTGAAAAAATAGATAGGGTGTTTCTTCATTACCATCCTTGGCATATTCATAACTATCCATGCAATCCTTACTTGCATTGTAGTCAATATAAATACTGTTACCAAAGGAATTTAAAGCGGCAAATAAGAATAGTAATAAAACATTTACTTGTTTCATAGTGCTGTTTTTTAGCTAAAAAATTAATGAGTGAAACACGAGTAACGTGTAAACAATAACTTCTTTAAAGATAATGTAAAATAGTAATCGAATCTGAGATTCCAGATTAGATGCCGTTAAGCCAGATAGATGCTTTTAAGGAAAGACTAGTTTGAATCCCTAAAATTAGAATAATTGTAGGGACTTTGCAAGAAAAAAGGGGTGAAAAAGCTAATTTTTAGAAAAAACGGCCTGGCAAAAAGAGAGCCAAATTCAATAACTATTGAATTTGGCTCTCTTTTTAGCTAAAAACTCGTGATTTCTTTAAAATCGAGCAGTTATTCCACCCAATACATTGATTCCATAAGTTGGATAATTTGCCCATCGCTGACGCTTATTTCCAGCTACATTATTAAGATTTAGGAAAATTCCAAAGTTTTTAGCGATTTGGTAATCCGCTCCAAAACTCAGATCGAATAGACCATTAAGGTTGTCAGCCTCGCCATTTTCATTCAAATAAGGCACGCCATTTTCGATATATAATTCAGCTTTTAGTCTTAATTTATCTTCTAAGGTCAAATATGTGGCAGTAACATTTACATCCAAATTCGGCAAATGCCAAGCCTTGTCTTGATTCTTTGGACTATAAATATTTTGCGTAACTGCTCCTGTCAACTCAAAGTTTTTGAATGGACGTGCAGTTATGATTCCTTCCAAATTAAAGATATCCACCGTATCATAAACTGCGATAAATCGTCTTAATAGATCTGTCGAATCTGTTTGGAATAAAGCTAAGTCTGAGGCTTTTTTATAACCAACTTGACCATTGTATTCAAAGGCTCCAAGGCTTCCTCTAACTCCTCCGTAGAAATGATTATAAACCGTATTCCTTAAATCTAATTTGCCATAGGTGGAGATAAATGGATTATAGTCAGCAAGTGTTTGCATGTTGTTTTTAACATAATCTCCTTTCCATCCTCCAAAAAGTGCTAATCGTGCACCTAACAGGGCATAAGATGCTTCAAGATCTGGCAATAAATCAAACTCATCATTGAATGAAACTAAATTAGCTCCCAATTTTATTCTGAATTTATCTCCGTGGAAAGTGAAATTTGGTTGGAGGTAAAAGTTATTCAAATTTTGTTTTACCGTATCTTCATAAGTGGTGAAATCAGTTTTAACGGTTAATGTAAGTGGATTTTTTTCATTGAACCACTTCGTTCCACTCAAATTTAAATTGAATCCTAACTCATTCGAAGCGAAGTTATCTTTCATCGTGTAAAAATCCACTCCAGCATTATAACTGATGTCTAAATCGTTTCTTTCTCCATTAAACAAATTAACTCCTACTCCTAAAGTATTGAATTGTTGTCGGATTTGATCTCTATCCAAGAGAGTATCTCCAAGGACTCCACCTGCAGGATCGTAGCCAAAGTAATGAACTTGGTCAACGGTATAACCTATTTTTCCTCCTACGGCCATTCCGCCTTCTTCCAGATAATAAGCACCTTTTAATAAGGCATCAGTCAAAGAATATCTTTGATTTTCAAAATCATTATTAAAGCTGGCAGAGTTGTGCAATAAATGAACTCCGAGGTTATAATTTTTCTTTTCGCCACCAAAATTATAACCAAATTCTCCATAAGGTGAGTTTGGAAATCCATAACCCGCTTTTAAAAATCCACGATATCCTTTGTCGATTTTATCTTTTCTGATTGCAATTGGGCGCAAAGTTGGATCTGGGTAATCGATCGGCACCGTCTTCAATGGAATGTTGTAGTTCAATCTACGAGAAGTGGTATCCAAAGGAGGAAGACCAGGTAATACTTTTAATTTTTCTGTGTCTAATAATCGAGCATCAAACTCTTTGATTACTTCCACTTCACCTGCTTCTAATCCACCGCCACCAGGTTGCGCTATTGCCATTTGACAACTCATCGCAACTATAATTATGGCAAATATATTTTTAATAAAATTCATTTCTTTTTAGGTTTTAGATTTGTTAAAAACGTTTTACGTTGGACGTTTTACGTTCGCTTCGCTTATCGGTTCGTAAAACGTAAAACGATAAGCGCAGCGAACGTCCAACGTTTTAAAATCCTCCAGTTTCATCCAGTTCCAAGATGTCACTATTTGGATTTGTCAAACTATTATTTTTATTTTCTTTGGCATTCAAAGCAGCTAATTTTTTCTTAGCTTCCTCTACTTGTGCTTTCACTTCATCTTCACCTTCGTAGCTAGAAATCATTCCTTCTAACAATGCTCTTGCATCGAAGTAATTACTTTGTTCAACGTAAATATCAGCTAACAGTAATCCACTTTTCGCTACCCAGATTTGGTAACTAGAATTTTCACGAATGGCATTCATTGCTGCATTTTCAGCGACCTCCAAATCTCTTCTTACGTAGTAAACATAAGCGATAGAGAAGCGAGCTTCTGCCGTATTTTCATTATTAGAATTATTAATAACCTTATTAAATGAAGCCAATGCTCGGTCATAATCTTTTTTGTCAAATGCCATTTTGCCTAAATAAAAATTAGCAGCAGCAATTTGATCCTGAGATGCTCTTGGATTACTTGAGACCTTATTGGCCATGGTATAAACGGCATCTGTTCGACCGGTTCGATAAGCACTTCGGAGTGTTCCAAGTTGGGCTTCAAATTTGGCTTCTTCCGTACTGGCCACGTCTGCCCATTTGCTATAATAGCTGTAAGCTTTTTCAAAATCTTCCTCGTGATTGTAACTAATAATAGCAGCTTTTCTTAATCCTTTTTCATAAAATCTACTTTGACCTCTATTGATGACATAATCATAATCTCGAAGTGCTTCTGAGTATTTTTTCAAAGAAGTATAAGACTCTCCTCGATGAAAGTAAGCTTCGATGATCGATCGCCCATTAGGAAATTTAGAAATATATTCATCATACTTGATGATTGCTTTATCGTAGTTCCCTAAGTCAAATTGAGACTCAGCTGCTTTGAAATTAATAGAGTCACGGGCAGCTGTAGTTACATCATAACCTCCAAGACTTTCTCTGAATTTAAGATAGTCATCAGGTTGTCCAAGGTCATCCACATAGATTTCTTCTAAGGCAGCCAAAGCACCTTCTGCTTCTTTTGGATCTGGATTATTTTCAAATACGTCTTTGTAGTTTTTTATTGCTCCTTGTAAATCTCCTGAATTGTAGGCAATCAATCCTAACTTTAGCAAACCTTGATTGACTAAATTCGATTTTCCTTTAAAGTTTCTCACCAATTTATTGAAAGCAGCAGTTGCTTGGTTGGTTCTTCCAATATCTTGGTAGGCATTTCCTAAAGACAATAAAGCATCATCTGTAAACTCAGAATTTGGATACTGTTCCGTCAATCTTTCTAATGCTAAAATCTGCTCTGTAGGATTTCCTCGAAGTCCTTCAATGATTGCTTTTTGGTATAAAGCGTACACATAACCTGAGTATTTTTTATTGATGGCTTCATCATAATACTTAATCGCACTATCGTAATTATTTTCCTTAAATAAAGCATCACCAGCCCGCAATGTTGCGTCCGCCAAAACTTGATTTTTGACATACTCATCCTGAATATAAGGTGCATTTCGTTTGATTCCTGCCACCGCATCTTGGAAATATCCTAAGGCAGATTTAAAATTACTTTCTTTTAAATAGTTATATCCAATAGTATAATTCGCAGTATATACAGATGCTCCATCAGGCAAATTATTGATTGATTTTGCAGCTTGTAAAAATTTAGCTAAATGTTGATTACTCTCTCCGTATTTCTTTTGCTGATGTGCAATTTCACCCAAACCATAGTAAGCCAAAGCCGTAGTTCGAGCATCAAAACTATTTTCTAAACTTTTGTAAAAAAGTTCTTTTGCCCCATCCAAGTCACCATCACCAGCCAACTGAAGACCTCGATAATAAGCTACTTTTTGATAAGTTTGTTTGATCTTGGTTGTTTTGTTTGGCATAAGTTCGATGATTTCCATCGCCTTCACATAATCACGAGTATTTAAGAAAATATCTCCCAACAATCCTTGAGCTTCAGCATAGTTTGGACTTCTTGGATTTACTTTTTGTAAGGCATCAACAGCATCTCTGTCAAATCTCATTTCGTAAGAAAGCTTCGCATAATTCCACAAGGATTCCTCTTGAATATTAGCATCATAGTTTAATCTACTCGCATTGGCAAATGCATTTCGAGCTTGACGCTTGTCACCAGATTTTAAGTTACAATCTGCTAGATAATACATAGCAAGTTGTCCCATTTTGTTATTCTCTCTATTGAGCTTGATGAAATTACTTTCGGCATTTTTATAATCTTGAGCTTGGTATTGAACGAATCCCAATTGATAATAATCGGAAGCATCCATTTTACTTACTCGCTTGGCAGCATACTCTAAGTATTTTTTTGCCATCGAATATTCACCTTCTTCAAAATAAGCTCGACCAACCAACCGATTAATATCAGCTTGATTTTTCACACTATTATCTTCCGCTTTGGAAACGCCGTAATTAATCACTTTGGAAAAATCACGCTCCGCAAAATAAATGGAAGTAATATAATATGGTACATATGGCTTGTATCTTTTCGATCCACTTGCTTTTTGGAAACTCGTAATCGCTTCAGCATATTTCTCCGTGAAAAAATTACACATACCATAATAGTAATTAGCAGGATAGTAATACTCATTTTGAATATCCTTGATAGATCTGAATTGAGACTTGGCTATGGAGAATTTCTTTTTAATAAAATTCAAATATGCTTTTTTGAAAATTACTTCTGATCGTTGATTAGAAGGTAATGCATAAGTATCAATTGAGTTATACAAAACCATGGCTTGGTCGAATTTTTTATCATTGAAATAAAAATTCGCAATGTCCAAAAGTGCCTCATTGGCAATTGGATCAGGCTGGTTTTTTCTAGCAAATTCGATGATGAGATTTTCTCCTTCTGGCTGGCCAAGGTTGACAGCACATTTAGCAAAATTCTATTGCGCTTTTTGCTTGAGTAATTTTGCTTCAGGTTCATTGACCGGAAGTAAGAGTTCAATCGTTTTGCGAAATTCATTTTGAGCTAATCCGTACACTTTTCCATCAAAAAACTCCATACCTTTTTTAAAGGCAATTTGAGCTTCGGAAAAGACAGTTGTTTTTTGTGCGGAAAGGGAAAGAGAAGCGAACATAAAACTTAGCACGAGGGCTAAAGTTGAAATTTTAAAGTTCATAAGGTTACTTTTTTTAAACCTGCAAATGGCTGATCGTCAGGTGTTTAAAAGATGTTTTTATATAAAGGATTTAAAAAATAAATAGAACTGCACATTTTACAGCTTGCTATAACTTTTAATTTGAGTAGATAATTTATTTTTTAAATTATAAAAACTAAGTTAGGAAATACGGTTTTTACTAATATTAAGTATGTAAAATGATTTAACATTTTCAAACATTGCAATATTGCGGTGAAATTATAAAAATTTTAACATATGATGAGGAAAAACTGCGAGAATTGGGAATAATAGAATTGGGATTTTTTTTAGGGTGATTTTTGGTTTTAGGAAATCATTGAATGTTTTTATGCTAAAATGAATAAAAGCTAGTGAATTATAACACTATGCTTACAACTAAATTTCTCCCCAATTCCTAATTCCACAATGCCTTCTTTTTTCCTGAAATCCCAATTTGCATTGACTTCATCAGCCACCCCAAACCAAGGTTCAATACAAACAAAAGGCGACTCTTCATCCTTCGACCAAATTCCTAAATAGGGAAAATTTTCAAAAGTAAAAGTCCAAATTTTTTCGTTTTCTGAATTTTTTAGAGTCAAATAATTAGACTCCAAATCTTTAAAAATCAAAGCATCTTTATTGAACAAATTATCGGTAATTGGAATCGTATTTTTTCCCTCAAAAATATCACGTGAGTTTCCATTCAAATAGCCATCCGTCAACTCCAAAGTTTCCACAAATTCATCCTTTTCAAACTCTAAAAAATAATCGGAACGTTTTTCATTTTTTTTCAAAGGAACATTAAAAGCAGGGTGGGCACCAAGCGAAAAATAGATCGGCTGGTCATCTAAATTCTCCACTTCATAAATGATGTGCAATTGATTTTTTTCCAAAACATATCTAACTAAAAGTGAAAACTTGTAAGGATACTCATCCAAAATTTTCTCGTTATGTTTTAGTTGAAAAACTGCTTTTTTCTTTTCCAATAAAATTTTCTCAAATGGTAAATTTCTGGCAAATCCATGCTGTTTTCCTTTGTAAGTTTTTTCACCAATTCGAAATTCATCTTCCCAAACTTTCCCGATGTAGGGAAATAAAATACAGGAATGTCGACTCCAAAATTTTGGGTTCGCTTGCCATAAATATTCCGTTCCGTCAACCACAGATTGAAGGCTGGCGAACTCAGCGCCGACTTGATTAATTCCGACTTTGATAAAGTTATTTTCGATAAAGAATTGAGACATAATTAGGAAAAATTAAGGTTGGTAAAATGACTTTAAGGTTCTATTTTTTGATTTTTGCAAAATAAGATAACCTTGCACAAAAGTTGGTGTTTTTAGAGAATTTAATCTAGGAAAAAAGAAAAGTGATGAAAAGAATCGTAAATATTAATTGATCTTTGGCTCGTTTTTTTTGCAAAAAAAATCCTAAACATTTCCCTATTTTTGTCCCAAAACTCCGAATATGACAAAGCATTTTCTTTTCCTTATTTTTCTATTTTTCACTTCTGCTATTTTTGCCCAAATCAACCCTGACGATGTAACCATTATTCGGGATCAATGGGGCGTTCCACATATTTATGCCAAGACTGATGCACAAGTTGCCTATGGTTTAGCATGGGCATCTGCCGAGGATGATTTTAAAACTATTCAAGAGACTTTACTGCCAATTCGAGGAGGATTAGGAGCGATCAAGGGAGTGGAAGGTGCGGTGCTTGATTTTGCTGCTCACTTAATTGAGGTTAATGAGGTAGTTGATAGAAAATACGAAACAGACATTTCTCCAAAATTTAAAAAAATCCTAGCTGCCTACGCTCAAGGCATGAATGATTTTGCAAAAAAATATCCGAAAAAAGTACTGTCCAAAAAGATGTTTCCAATCGATGGAAGAGATGTGATTAAGGGATATACTTTGGCGTTGACTTTACTTTCAGGACTGCCCGGTGATTTACAAAAAGTTGTTTCTGGAAAAATGGAAGCCATAGAAAATAGAACACCAATGGGCTCTAATGCATTTGCTTTGAATAGCAATAAAACGAAAAGTGGGGAAACTTTTTTGGCGATCAATCCACATCAACCATTGGAAGGACCGTACTCTTGGTATGAAGCGCATTTGGTAAGTGAAGAAGGGTTGAATGTGCTAGGAGCAACGTTGCTTGGAGGCATGCATATTTCTGTCGGAGCAAATGAAAACTTGGCTTGGACACATACGGTCAACCATGCAGATTTTTCTGATATCTATAAATTGGAAATGCACAAAAATGAAAAGCACAAGTATTTTTATGATGGAAAATGGGAAACGCTCGAAGTGCGAAAGGTAAAGTTAAAAGTAAAAATTCTAGGATTAAAAATTGGGCTCAAACGAAAGATGTATCGAAGTAAACACGGGCCAGTTTTAAAAAGTAAAAATGGGAATTATTATGCGTTGAAATTCACCGCTAATCAAACTATCGGCGGTGCAGAGCAATGGTACATGATGAATAAAGCGAAGAATTTTGATGAATTTAAAACAGCGGTAAGTCGCCTTGGAGTTTGTACAACTAACATGATGTACGCAGATAATCAAGACAATATTTTTTATTCGAGTCTTGGGCTTTTTCCCAAAAGAAACCCAAAATATGATTGGAAAAAAGTGTTGCCAGGGTATACTTCTGAAGTGGTTTGGGGTGAAGATTTTTATCCATTTGAAGATATTTTTCAAATCAAAAATCCAGCCTGTGGTTATTTAGGAAATACCAATAATACGCCTTTCCATTCGACCGCAGAAGAAGAAAATATTGACCCTGCTACGATCAATCCTACTCATGGCTATATGACTGGTGACAATAATCGTTCGCTTCGATATTTTGACTTGATGAAGAAAGAAGGAAAGATTTCCTACGAAGATTTTAAGCGCATAAAATTCGATACAAAGTGGCATACACCTGCACATGTTTATTCGTTTCCAAATCTGGAATTATTGCTCAATTTGGATCCTAATAAATATCCTGATTTAGCAAAATTAATTACTCATTTGAATAATTGGAATCGAGAAACGGATGTAGAAAATATGGGGGCTACGGTTTTTAATTTGAGTTATCATTTTATTCATCAGGATCGAAATAAAAATGGACTATTTCCAGATGGACCTCCGCTAACTGAACCATATTTAATTGAAAGATTAAAAGAAGTTAAAAAGCATTTAAAAAAATATTTCAAATCAGAAGATGTTCCCTTGGGAGAAATGCAACGTCATATTCGTGGTGATAAATCAATTCCGATGTGGGGCGGACCAAATGTAATAGCAGCAATTTATGGGAAGCCTTTTAAGAAAGGACGGTTTAAAATTTTTGCAGGTGAATCATATGTAAGTTTGGTGCGATTTACAAAAGAGGGTGTGCAGATTGAATCTATCGTTCCATATGGTGCTTCCAATGATCCCAAGAGTCCTCATTATGATGACCAAATGGAAAAATATAGTAAGCATGAGTTGAAGAAAATGTCTTTGAAGAAAGAAGATGTCTTGAAAAATGCGACGAGGACTTATCATCCGAAGTAGGCTTTTTAGCCACAGACAGCCACAGACTAATTTATGACTTTTCGCTGACTTATACATACCGAACAGTCTGCGGAAATTCATACAAAAAGTCAAGTATAGGTCTGTGGCAAAAAATCCTAATTTACCATTACCTTTGCAAATCAAATTTTCAAAAAAATAAAATCAATGTTCAAAAAAATCACATTTCTACTTTTATTATTTCCAATGCTTCTGCAAGCTCAAATCGAATCTGGGAAAATGGGAGAAGAATTAATTACAGCTTTACAAGATACTTACACTCCTTCTAGCACTTTGGGATATGGACCAGCTAGGGATATTTTATATTCTGAAATTGATAACGTTGGAAATGATCTTTTTGGGATTTATACCAACTTCAAAGTGACACTCGACCCGGCTGTGGATCCAAGTGTATCAGCTTTTCAAAATGGTGCGGGCATCAATGCGGAGCATGTTTACCCACAAGCATTTGGTGCAGGTAGTGAGCCACAAAGGAGTGATTTGCATAATATTTTTCCTTCAAAAGTAAGTGTGAATGAATCGAGAGGAAGTTGTGAATATGGAGACATCGATGATAGTGATACGGAAAAATGGTTCTTTGAAGGAACTCAATTGAATAATATTCCATCGAGTAATATTGATGCATATAGCGAAAAAGATGAAGAGGATTGCAAGTTCGAACCTCGCGAATCCGTGAAGGGAGATATTGCAAGAGCAGTATTTTATTTTTATACGATTTATCAATCTGCTGCAAATGGAGCGAATCCCAACTTCTTTGATAATCAAAAAGAGAAACTATATGAATGGCATTTAGGTGATCCTGTGGATGCAAAAGAGGAAGCACGTAATTTGGCAATTGAGGACAAACAAGGAAATGCGAATCCATTTATTTTGGATGAGACTTTGGTACAAAGAGCTTATTTCCCAAATACATCGACTAAAGATTTGGAAGTGGAAAATTGGGTAAGCTTGTTATCTAATTTGATTGAAAATGAGGTGACTATTTTTTCGAAAAAAGAAAATGGGAATGTCTTGTTATATAGTGTTGACGGACATTTAGTGAAAAGCTCTGAATTAATAAGTGAGACAAATTTGAGTATGTACGGATTGGCAAGTGGAATGTATATTTTACAAATACAATCTGGAAATTTGACTAAAGTTTTCAGAATTGTAAAAAAGTAGTGGTGAGTAGCACGTAGTGGTCAGCTAAAGCAGACCACTACGTGCTAATTGTTAATCAAAAAGGGAAGAATGCAAAAATCAAAACCATATTGTCTCATGCCGTGGATTCATTTCCACGTAGGCAATAATGGAACAGCCAAAGCTTGCTGCGTCGCGAACATCCCTTTTGGTAATATCAATGAACAAAGTCTCGAAGAAATTTGGAATGGCGAACCTATCCAAAAACTTCGTGAGAAATTTGCCACAGGCCAAAAAGATAAACGTTGCGCCCAATGCTACAAACTCGAAGAAGCTGGAGGTAAAAGCATCCGTCAAGAAACTTTTGAAAAATTTCCTCATATAAAAATCGAAAAAGATTCAGCTCAACTTCCCATCTATTTTGATATTCGATTTTCTAATGTTTGTAATTTTAGATGTAGAACTTGTTGGCATGGCGCAAGTTCCAAATGGTTTGCTGATGCTAAACAACTAGGAACTAACATCGGAGAAAAGGCGATCATCCAAAATATTCAAGACTTTAAGTTGTTTTTAGAAAAATGCGGGAAAGCATTGTTACAAGCAGAGGAAATTTATTTTGCAGGAGGAGAACCCTTGGCGATGGAAGAACATTATTTGCTACTCGAATGGTTAGTTGAAAATAAATCAACTCAAATGCGATTGCGATACAATACGAATTTCTCCATGTTGAAGTTCAAAAAATATGAGGTGCTAGAATTATGGAAACACTTTTCGGAAATCGAAATTTTAGCAAGTTTGGATGGGGCAGGGGAGTTGGGAGAGTATATTCGAAAGGAAATGTCATGGAAAACGGTTTTAGAAAATCGAGAAAAAATTCGAGCGCTTCCGCATGTGAAATTTAAAATAGCTCCAACGATTTCAGTTTTTAATATTCGGCACTTGCATGATTTTTATAAAGAATGTTTAGAACGAAAAATGATTTCTCCGGAGGATATTTATTTTAATATTCTAGAAAGACCTTCGCATTATAATATTAAAATCTTGCCGCTCCAGACTAAAAATAAAATCAAAAGCGAGTATTTAGAATTTTTTGATTGGATGGAAAAAAATAAAATCCCAAATTCTGTGAAAATGATGTTTCAAGAATGTTTGGATTATATGTTTGCCGAAGATTTATCGAAATATTGGGAGAAATTTCAAATGGAAACTTCGTTGTTGGATGAGTTGAGAGAGGAGAGTTTTGATTTGGGATTTATATGATTTCAGAAATAAAGGAAAGGCGTAAATGAGTTGCACAGGTATCGGATACCTTTAAGGTATCCGATACCTAATCCCCTTCCGATACCTGATTATTTTTCAGAAATCAAAGCTTGTCAAAAACGCTATCCTCCACTTTCTCCAAAACCTTAATATCAGTCAACTGATATGTCCCACGTCCACCACTCAATTTGATTTTTCCATAAGTTTTATATCCATCCCAAGGAGTAGAAAAGCGAGGTTCAGTATCAGTAGCCTTTGGATAAAAAGACCATTTGTTTACCATTTTTGATTCCTTATCTACAAAGACATGATATTTATTATCAGGAGTAACTCCGACACCTTTAAAACGCAGTTCAAGTATATCAGCCATTTTTCCTTCTTCGCTTTTTTCTTCCCCTAAATGCTTTAAAGTAACTCCAGAATCTTTTAATTTGAATGGCATCACTAGCCAATAAGAATCATTGATCCAAATCTCTTTTCCTTTTTGTAAATACTTTGTTAGAGAATCGGGATGAGTTAATTCTGCACCATCTTTTCTTACTTTTCCTTGCATAGAATTAATATTCATGATTACGGTAAAATCATCCTTCTGAGATTCAATTCTCACATCTCCTTTATATTTGTCCCAAAGCAAAGTGCGACTTCCAAAAAAATTCCAAAACAAATATCTTGTCTCATCGTAAGCTTTTCTACCTCCCATGGCCAACATGACTTCGTCAGCAATTTTGATAGCTGAAGCATCAGATTCAGCTAAATTAAAACCTGGAGCAGCTGGATTCACTTCCGTAGAAGTTACTTTGTTGGAAGTACAAGAAATTGCAAAAGTCAAAATGCAAAATAGAATAAAGTGAAATTGAATATTTTTCATAATTATTTATTTTTTTTCTTAAAGGAATTTCATATTATCTGTCAAGCAGAAATAAAAATCAACACTTATCTTTGGTGTTCAATCGATTTTAATTTCAAATTTACCATGACAACAGGATTTGTCTAAGAATGTTTTTTGCAAAGGTGATGAAAAATATTGTTTTGCCAAACTCTTGAAAATGCCTAGCTTGCAATTCTTTTTAATAAAATATAGAAACTAACCTTTTTAACCATAAAATTAGATCAATATGCAAGAAACAATGATGTCATCTCAAGACTTAATGAATTTAGAAGATAAATATGGCGCACATAATTATCACCCACTTCCAGTTGTATTGTCAAAAGGAGAAGGTGTTTATGTTTGGGATGTAGAAGGAAAGAAGTATTATGATTTTTTATCTGCATATTCTGCTGTAAATCAAGGACATTGCCATCCTAGGATCATCAAAGCACTTAATGATCAGGCTAGTCAACTGACGCTTACTTCACGTGCTTTTTATAATGATATGTTGGGGCCTTATGAAAAATACGTAACGGAATATTTCTATTATGACAAAGTACTTCCAATGAATACAGGCGTGGAAGCGGTAGAAACAGCTTTGAAAATTTGTAGAAAATGGTCATACGAAGTAAAAGGAATTCCAACCAATCAAGCCAAAATAATTTTTGTAACTGGAAATTTCCATGGTCGAACGATGGCGATTATTTCTGGTTCAGTTGATCCTCAAAGTACAACTGGATTCGGTCCATTTTTACCAGGAATCGAAATTATACCTTACAATGATTTGGATGCATTGAAGGAAGCATTGGAAGATCCAAATGTTGCTGGGTTTTTAGTGGAGCCAATTCAAGGAGAAGCAGGTGTTTTTGTTCCAGACGAAGGATACTTAAGATCTGCTGCTGAAATGTGCAAAGCAAAAAATGTACTTTTTATTGCTGATGAAGTACAAACTGGAATTGCCAGAACTGGAAGACTTTTGGCAACTTGTGGGAATTGTGATTGTAATAATGGTTGTGAAAATCGACCAGAAGTAAAACCTGATATTTTAATATTAGGAAAGGCTATGTCAGGAGGTGTATTTCCAGTAAGTGCAGTTTTAGCCAATGATAATGTGATGATGGTAATCAAACCAGGAGAGCATGGTTCTACTTTTGGAGGAAACCCATTGGCTTGTGCAGTTGCGATGGAAGCGTTGGAAGTCATCAAGGATGAAGAGCTAGCCAAAAATGCTGATGCCATGGGAAAAATTTTCCGATCTCGCATGAATGCTATGATCGAAAAAACTGATTTGGTAACGTTAGTTCGAGGAAAAGGATTATTAAATGCCATTGTGATCAATGATAGTGAGGATAGCTCAACTGCTTGGGATATTTGTATGAAGTTGCGTGACAATGGTTTATTAGCTAAACCAACTCATGGTAACATTATTCGTTTTGCACCACCATTGGTGATGAACGAAGAACAAGTTAATGACTGCTGCGATATTATTGAAAAAACGATTTTAGAATTTGAAAAATAAATGTAATTAATTGATATTCAGCTAGTTACGTTTTTAGAGGAAAAAATGAGAGCCTTTTAAATCATTCAGATTTGAAAGGCTTTTGTTTTTGTGGAAGAATAAAATTGATTGGTATTCTTTTTGCCCTTAGGTAATTGAAGATTTATTTAAACCAATTAATGCCATGAAGAAAATTCTATCTATCGCTTTTGCAGGAGTCCTTTTAACGATGACCGCTTGTCAAAAAGAAACTATTCAACTCAATTCAGAAATAGACACAGAACAAATTTCCAACGAGCTAAATATTCCACCTACGAATAATATTCCATTCACTTATCCCAATACCATTAAAACAACAACGACGATAAATCCACCGAGTGATTTAAGCTTGTTACAATACCTAAAAGGGGAAACTGATTATAGTATTTTTTATCAATCAATGTATCGGACTGGATTAGATATAGATATCGCAGACGATGGCCCGTTCACGATTTTTGTTCCAAGTAACGAAGCATTTCAAACCTTTTTTGCAAATAATAATTGGACAGATTTAGATGATATTCCTCAGAATATTTTGACGATGATTGTCAAGTTTCATGTAGCCAACGTGGAAGTGAAAATCGATGATCTAGAAACTGGAACGATGATTCCACTCTTTCTAACTGGAAAAGAAATGTATATCAACTTGGATGATCCTTCGAATCCCTTTTTAGTTTTAGGGATGACCAAAGCAGATTTTATCGAAAGAGATTTAGTTCATACGAATGGAATTGTTCAAAAAATTAATAGAGTTTTAGAATTATAAAGTATTGCTAATTTTTTATAAAAAAAGAGCGACTGCAAATTTTGCAGCCGCTCTTTTTGATTTAAGAATTTTCTAAAATTTCTAAACCAAAATATTAATTCAACTCTATTTTTTGAAATCCACTTTCCGGATGCATATAATAATATTCCTTCATAGGAGGAGTAACTTCTTTCGGTGCTTTGATCTGAATAATCACCGTCATCTCATAAACCGTTTGAATGGCTGGTTCCAATATTTCAGGGTTGATCACAAAATCCCGATTGATAGCTGGAAATGGTTCATAGTATTGCGTTACAGATTTTTGGGTATTATTAACTACGGTATTTCTTTGCCATTCTAAGTTCGTACTAGCATGAGCTGAATAAGATTTATATCTATCTTTTGGAAAAACATTACTAAAACCATCGCTCATTCTTTTGAGTTTTTCGGAAAAATCGGCTCCTGATACCTTTTCATGAAATCCTAAAACTGATTCATATATTTCAAATGCTTTGGTTCGTAAACTGTCATGAATTGCTTCCACATTTTTCGAAATGTATTCTACTTTGATCAAATCATAAATCTCACTTGCCGCACAAATCGAAATAATTTCATCTAAGGATTCTGCATTGGAATATGAAATATGTAAATTCTTTTTCAATTCAAAACCAGCAGGAACTTCATTGTAAGTTCTTTTACTAAAAAGCTTTTTTGTGGTTTCATAAGCATACTTTGGCACAAACGAAATCATATCTACATGAAATCCAATGCCTTCTTCCATTGACTTAATTTTTGATTGAACTTCTGAGATTCTTCCATCCATTCCACTATTGACTTCCTCGATGTTTTTCCCATGTTGAGTTAAACTAAAATAAGCGATTTTACGGGAATCATTTTCATTATAAATTCCTCGAATGGAAATCATAATTTGATCTGTACTGTTAATCCGATATTCAGGTTTTAACTCGCTATTGAGATACGTTTTTTGATGATTATAATTCGCATTTCCTGAAACTTGCGCCTGTAGAAAATTCAAACTACCCAAGATTAACATCACTAAAATTATTATATTTTTCATATTTTTTATTATTAACTTGTTGATAATCAATACTTTAATTCTTAGCCATCAGTCCATTCAATCTGCCCATATAATTTTCCAAAATATTCAACATCCTCAAAAAATCAACATCAGTCGGATTCGGGTATTCTTTTTTGATCGCCTCAATCGCTAAACTCAAATGACCCTTCGCAGCAAACGGTTGATTTTTTTGATAAAATTCAGACATGATTTTTAAGTCTTGAGCCATCTGTGCAATGCGATAATTTTTTTCTACCTCTCGATCTTGAAGCATATTATGAGCAGTCCAAGAATTATCAATTTCTAAATTTGTGCTAAGATTTTGACTCACCATTTTATTTTTTTGAATGTCAAAATAGTTCAACTTCACTTTGACCTTGGTTCCTTTTTCCTTACCTCCTTTTACTTTAAATTTTGCCAAAATAACTTGTGTCAAACCAGCATTCATATTATTTAAATTCAATCGAATCGTTTGATTTCCAATCGTTGGATCGTAACCATAAAGTTGAGTCAACTCCAAATTTTCGCCAAATTCAATTTCTAACGAAGGCATTTTTGCTGCAGGATAAAGTAGTGCTTCCACCTCGTTGACAAATACTTTTTTGATATCATCAGGATCATTGATAAAATGAATTTGGTTTTTTCCATGCTGAGTGAGTTGTCGAGAAAGTTGATAATTAAAATCTACCCCAACTCCGATCATGGCAAAATCAATCGAATTTTCAGCTGAATATCCTTGACTATTTTGAATCATTTTTTCGGGATCAATGACTCCTGTGTTTGCAATGGCATCAGTCAAAACAATAACTCGACTTGAAACATTAGTTCGATCATTTTTCAAAGCTTCTTGAAAACCTAACATTATTCCATCATGCAAATTGGTCGATCCTCCCAATTGAATACTTGAAATTGCCTGCTGAATTTTTGCTAAATCAGTTACATTTTGCGTAGGCAAAACGACATTGGCGACATGATCAAATTGAACAATTGAGATAAAATCTTTAGGCCTTAAATATTTTACTAATTCAGCCATCGCTTGCTTCGTTTTAACTAATCTTCCTTCGGCTCCCATTGAACCACTTTTATCAATTACTAGACTAATATTGACTGGTGGTGAATTCAAGTATGCTTCCTTTCTCCCCGTGGTCAAACCTATTTGCAAAACAGCTTCATTACTCGTTGGAGAGACCTGATTGTTACCCCATCGAACATCCAATCCAACGGCTAAATTTCCTTCGGGCAAAGGCAAATTATGAGTGTGATAATTGAAGTATTCTTCGACCACAATTTCATCTGGTTGAGGGATAATCAACTGAGCAGACTTTTGTTTGCTCATGCCCATTGAGGCCGATGAGTAACCTTGCTGAGCTAACAATAAAAAAGGAGTATTGAGTAAAACTAACAATGCGAGAAGTTTATAATTTTTCATTTTTTAATATTTAATAATTCTTTAAAAATAATATCGAGATAAATCTACGCGCAAGGAGAGGGGAGAATCAAAAAAAACCTTTGTAAAGGATTGGTAAAATGGCTTACAAGGTTTTACAGAAGTTTACAAAGGGAAGATTGGTAAAAAATCAATAATTATAAAATATTGATATTCAATGACTTAAATTAATTTGATTTCCTTTTGAGAGGATAAAAAGAAAGAAATTGGAAAAAAGTATTGCAGAAAATATTTAACTTCGTAACATGAACGAATTGGAGTATTTCTATCATTTAAAAAAAGAGTTGCTGCGGAAATATCAGGAAACCTATCCTCAATGGAAAAGGCCAATTCACGATTTTAGAGGAAAAGAAATTGCTAATTTTCAAGAACTTTTAGAAGCAAAAGTAAATAGCAGGATAAGTGAAAAATGGTTTTATACTCATCTAAAACCAACAGAAAACGAGAAGTTGCCAAGGATGGATATGCTCGATTTGTTGAGCCAGTTTTTAGGTTTTTCAGATTGGGAAAAATTCAAAATAGAACATCAAATTGAAGTAGAAGTTAAAAAGATAATTGATACCAGAAATGACGAAATTTTTACGCTACCCTCCAAGAAAAAACTAGCTTTTTTAGCATTTGTAATTCTTTTAATTGTTTGGTTGATTTTTTCTTTTATTCGTAAAAATGATGACACCTGTCAGTTTTGTTTTGAAGATGGAGATACCCATCAATTGATTGAAAGTGAGTCCATTGAAATTCAAATTTTTCAAAAAGGAGAATCTCCAATTATTCAAAGAACCAATGCTCAAGGATGCTTTAATTGGAAGCTGAAAAGCGAAAAAATCACCTTTACGTTCAATGCTCCATATTATCATTCAGATACAATTACCAGGATGGTAAAAAATCAGAATTACAAAGAAATTATTTCGCTCAAAAAAGATGATTACGCCTTAATGATTCATTTTTTTTCTACGGCTAATTTTGAAGATTGGGAAAAAAGAAGGAACCAACTCGATCAAATGATTGCGGACGATGCCATTATTTTTCAAGTAGAAAAAGGGAATGCGATGGCTGGTTTAGATATGTTAAATAAAGAAGAATTTATCGATCGACTAACTTTGCCAATCAATAGTTTAAGAAATATAAAAATCATTCACTCCATTTATCAAGAGGATAAAATATATCGCCTCAGGTTTATTTTGGAAGAATAAAACTAGCAATTATGAATAAGATTACATACGTGAATATATTGTTATGGGGTTTGGTTTTTATTCCTCAAATTCTATTGAGCCAAGCTGCTGCTATTCCTGACCAAGCTGCTTATCAAAAAATGGAACAGCAATTTGAAATGCCTGAAGTCTCCTCAGAGCAATTAATCCTTTTTGAAAAAAAAGGGATTCAACACTTAAAGGATTTTATGAATTTAGTCGAAATGCTTTCAGCTGATGATCTGGATTCCAAGTTTCGAAGCAGATTTAAAATGGCAGCTGGTAAATATTTTTCTACTCCAAAGGATTTATTAGTTTTTGATTTTGAAGGAAAATCAAACCCAATTTCTGTTACTTCGTTTTTAGATAAAATTGAAAATGGAAAGCTAAAATTTCAAGAAATAAAACTCTCAAATTTTGCATCTACTACACCTGTTTTTTTAGAAAATAAATACACTTGGAACGTTTCTTTTTTATTTTCTCAAAAAGAAATGGAGGATAGGAAAATGATTGCAATTTTTATTTTAAAGAAAGAGAAGAAGAACTTTGGAAGTTTAGAGAAGGAAGTTTGGGAAGTGTTACTTACAAAAATAACCGAGGGTGAGATATAGCTAGTTTTTTTCACCACAGATTATTTTTCATTCATCTGTGAAAATATGTGTGATCTGTGGTGAAAAAATCAAGATGTTATATCAATAGCATGAGCCATCGAAAAGCATCCTTGCAATAAAAAACCACCAGTCGGAGCATCCCAATCCAACATCTCTCCAATGACAAAAATGGATGGATATTTCTTCAATGAAAAATTAGAATTAACCTCATTTAAATCAATCCCTCCCACGGTAGAAATAGCTTCTTCAATCGGTCGTAAAGACTGGATTGGGATTTGTAAATGTTTTACACTATTAATAAATTCAGTAGGTTCAAGGAATTTACTTTTTTTCGAAAAGGCCTTGATCAGAGCCATTTGAGTAGCGTTGAGATTCAAGGCTTGGGCAAATGCTTTAGTCTTAGGAGTCTTAT
Organism: uncultured Saprospiraceae bacterium; assembly: GCA_964352225.1. Taxonomy (GTDB): domain Bacteria; phylum Bacteroidota; class Bacteroidia; order Chitinophagales; family Saprospiraceae; genus CAJQQY01. The sequence goes on from CAYGRM010000014.1 coordinate 23,942, forward strand.
TTTTTATTTTTACTAATAACTTTTCTTTAGAGTTGAGTGGCTTGAAATTAATTTTTATCAGAGGCGTTTCATTCCTTGAAAAGGCCTCCCGTATTTTCCAAATCAGCGGATAAATAGCATTCCCTTCCAATCCGTAATCGGTAATGGTGGCTTCCCCTTTTACTGCAAAATTATCAATTTCTATTTTAATATTTTTTAAAGGTTTGCCAGCATGGTGAGTTTTAAAATGCTCAGGCCACTCAATATTTAATCCACAATTAGATGCTTGAAAAGGAATAGTTTTGATACCGAATTTTTCGAAAGCCGTTGTCCATTTTCCATCCGAGCCAGTCACCGACCAAGAAGCTCCACCAAGAGAAAAAATGAGGTAGTCAGCATCCAAATGTATTTCTTTTTCATTGTTTATAACAATGACTTTACATTTTTCATCAAAACCAATAAATTCATGATGGAAGAAAAAATGAACTCCTTTTTCCATCAGTCGATCTTTAATTTTTTTTAAAACTTGAATAGGCTTGATTCCTTTTTCTGGAAAAACTCGACCACTAGTCCCAACAAAAGTTGGGATGCCGAGCTTAGCTAACCAACTCCTCATTTTGGAAGAGTCATTTTTTAGTA
>CAYGRM010000014.1:24569-26982 GCA_964352225.1 uncultured Saprospiraceae bacterium
CGCCTCCTCCAATTATGATTATCTTTTTCTTTGCCATATTGATTTTTTCGGACACAAACCTAATCATTTTTCATTCATCCTAAAAATGCCAAAGCGGTTTCATCAATTAAGATAAAACCGCTTTGGCGATAAATTGAAAATTATATTAAGCTATCTCTTGCACATTTTCTTTCGACCAATATTTTGAAACCAAATCATGTAGAATTTCTTCTGAAAGTGGTTTTCCACGATATTCCTTGATCAATGGATTTTCTTCCGCTCTCTGTAAATCATCGGGATGAGAAGAAGTCGAAAGCATAACAATAATATTTTCAGCTCGTTGGCTGATATCTAATTTTTTATATTCTTCCATAAATTCCCATCCGGTCATTTTGGGCATATTGATATCTAGAAAGACCAAATTTGGCCTAGGATTATCTTCATCAAATGGGCTTTTAAAATATTCTAAAGCTTCAATTGCACTTGTTTTTACAATAATTTTATTCGTGCATTCTGCATCTTCGATAACCATTTTATGATATAAATTTGTTGCATAGTCATCATCGATTAACAAGATACAATTCAATTTCTTTTCCATTGTTGAATAATTTTTTCAAAAGGGCAAATTTAATTTAGCCTTTCGCCAATTTAAGAATATGTGTTATTTGAAAATAAAGAAGGAGGGAATCGAAATCGAAGAGAAATGTAAAACTTATTATGTACTGATTTTCAATTAGTTAAAGTTGTTGTCTCTTCTGTTTTTTAAAAAGTTATTTTTAAAAATCTGAATTCTGAAGAGGATAAATCCAAATTCTATTCCATTTTCTGAAAGTTCCTCTATGTTTTTTATTTTTTTATAAAAAAATTAATTCAGGTGCTTTGCCTAGTCGACCAATGACAATAGCATTTTGGTCAAACATTTTACCCAAATCAATGGAATCGCTTTGCGAAATATCTAGTAAAAACAAGCTTTTTTCTGGTTTCCAGTCTTCATTTTGGGGAATTCCAAAACCTTCTGCAAAAACCCATTGTTTCTTTTTTGCAATTTCTATCATTTTTAAATGCCGATTTTCATTTTCTACACTAGAAAGTGGTTGAGAAAAAGGATTCCAAGCAGAAATGAAGGCCCAAGAGAATGCATTATTATCGATGAGAAATTCTTCTAAATGCCAATTTTCTTCGCCAATTCGTAGCTGTAAGCCCAAATGTTTGACTTCATAAATTGTTGCTGAGTAAGCATCTCGAAGTCGTTGGTCTATATTCCTTGAAATATCATCCATATGTTTATTATAAAATCAACAAAATTGTACCTTTGCGGAGATTTTTGAGAAAAACACAGTTATTGCTTGTTTTTTAAACATTTTCTACAAATTAACTATTAAAAACCAGCAACTAACTATCAAAATTAAAAAATGGATAAAAATAATTTAATTGGAATGGTCTTGATTTTTGTTTGCCTCATGGCTTACATGCAATTAAATCAACCTACTCCAGAGCAATTGGCTGAGGAAGAAAGACTTCGAGACTCGATCGCTCTTGCTCAACAAACCAACGTAAGTGGAATTCAGGAGGGAAGTAATTCAATTGATAATGCTTCAACTATCATAGCTGATTTACCTGACACCTTGCAAGAATTAGAATTAGGTAAAAAGTATGGATATTTTGCAGCTGCAGCGAGTGGGGTAGAAGAGAATCCTGTTTTGGAAAATGATTTGATTAAAATTACTTTTTCTAGCAAAGGAGGAAAAATCAAAGAAGTTTTACTGAAAGAGTATTTTACTTTATTGCCTGATTCTTCTGGTCAAAATATTCAAGGAGCGCTAAGGTTGATGGAAGATCAAAAAGATCGTTTCGATTATATTTTTCCAATTCAAGGTACTGGAAAAGTTCGATCTGGTGATTTATTTTTTAATACTCAGATGGATGGGAATACCATCACTTTCCGAGCAGATGCGGGAGATGGAAGATATTTTGAGCAAAAATATTCTTTGAGTCCCGATAATTATGAATTGGATTACGATATCAAATTTGAAGGCTTGAACAACATACTTCAAGCAGGCGAATCAAATATCGAATTACATTGGAAAAATTATTTAGGGAAATTAGAAAAAAGTACTTACTACGAAAGAATTTATTCAAGTACTTACTTCAAACCGGCGGAAGATGATATGAGTTATTGTTCTTGTACGAGCGATGGAGAAGAAGATGCTGATGGAGAGCCTGTAGCTTGGTTATCTCATTCCAATCAGTTTTTTAATAGCTCATTGATGACTGATGGTAAAGCATTCCAATCAGCCTTTATGACGACTAAAATGTTGACTGATGAAGATGATGATTTGAAAATATTGGATTCAAAAATAAAAATTCCTTATGGTCAAACTTCTTCCGAAACATTTGCGATGAAAATGTATATCGGGCCAAATGAGTTTGAACG
>CAYGRM010000014.1:26992-35143 GCA_964352225.1 uncultured Saprospiraceae bacterium
GTTTGAACGATTAGCAGCTTATGATAATGAAATACAGGATATTATTCCTTTTGGGAAAAGTGTTTTTGGTACCGTAAATCGATGGATTATTCGTCCTTTGTTTAGTCAACTATCTCGATTTATCGGAAGTATGGGAATTGTAATATTGGTTTTGACGGTTTTGATCAAGTTGGTTTTATATCCATTGACCTATAAAATGTTGTACTCTCAATCAAAAATGGCAGCTTTAAAACCAAGGCTGGCAAAAATGAAAGAGAAACTCAAGGACGATACTCAAGCTCAACAAATGGAGAGTATGAAAATGTATCGAGAATATGGAGTGAATCCGATGGGTGGATGTTTACCTATTTTTATGCAGATGCCGATTTGGATTGCCTTGTATCGTTTCTTTCCAGCGAGTATTGAATTTAGACAACAAAGCTTCTTGTGGGCAAGTGATCTTTCATCCTATGATGCATTTTTCCAATTGCCATTTGAAATTCCAATGGTAGGTTCTCATTTGAGTTTATTTACCTTGCTTTGGGCGGTGACCACAGTTTTATATACTTATTATAATACGAAGCATATGGATTTCTCAGGACAACCCGCAGCTATGCAATACATGCAATATCTAATGCCGATAATGTTTATGGGATTCTTCAATAGTTATGCATCAGGATTGACTGCTTATTTGTTCTTCAGTAATCTTTTTAATATTGGACAAACTATAGTGACGAAAAATTTCATTATCGACCATGAAAAGATAAAACTGGAGTTAGAAGAAAATAAAAAGAAACCTAAAAAGAAAGGTGGTTTCCAAGAGCGTATGGCTACCATGTTGGAAGAGCAAAAGAAAAAACAGGCAGCAATTGAAGCAGAACAAAATAAACGTAAAAAGAAGAAGTAACTTGGATCGTGATGAGTTTTCACATTTTGAATAATCTCATCTTTTAGTACTTCTAACTTTTCATAATTAAATACTATATTTGTAAAAAAACAGCGGGAATGAGTACATCGAAAGGATGTGGTCATTCCCGTTTTTATTTTAGGGAAATAAAAATGTAAATTCTTACATTTGATTTTAAAAACAATAAAGAAATACGATGGCAAAATTAAGAAGGAATCATGAAAAGGCAAGTGGAGGAGGGCTACTTTCAAAATCAGTAGTCTTCGCAGGAATTATCGGGGGAATATTTTATTTATTTTCCATGTTCAATGGAAGTGAAACTACGGAGCCAATTGTGGATGAAAAAGATAAAGAAAGAAAAATAGAAATCGAGTTTTCAGAGGATGAATATATTTTACCCACCGAATTTTTCCCAACTTCAACTACTGGTCAGATCATCAAGCATACTTATTATGCGATGTCTTATTCTGAGGAGCATGAACAACCAGAATGGGTTGCTTACGAATTGACCAAAGAAAGTATTCGAAAACCCAATGTTCCAAGAAGTGGTGATTTTCGGCCAGATCCAAAAGTTAGAAAAGCCTCTGCAGTCAAAGATGATTATCGTGGAAGTGGATATGATCGAGGTCATTTAGTGCCAGCTGGAGATATGGCATTTAGTGAAAAAGCGATGTCCGAAACTTTTTATTTAAGTAATATGAGTCCTCAAATTCGAAATTTTAATTCAGGAGTTTGGAGACAGTTGGAAGAGAGTGTTCGAGATTGGGCTTGGGATAATAAACACATTTACGTCGTATCAGGGCCAGTTTTATCTAGAGGTATTTTGGATCGAATTGGGCCTAATAAAGTTTCTGTGCCAGAAGAATATTACAAAGTGATTTTGGATTATACACAACCGAGTTTGAAAGGGATCGCATTTTTGATGCCGAATGAAATTGGTACTTTACCCATGATGGATTATGCATTGAGTATAGATGAAGTTGAGGAGATTACTGGGATTGATTTTTTTCCAGAAATAGCTGTCGAAGAGCAAGCGAAATTAGAAAGTACGTATGATGTTAGATCATGGAGAGTAGATGGAAACAAAGAACGTGCTCGTATCCAAAAAGCAAAAGAGTTGCAAAATAATTAATGAAGTGACTATCTTTGGATTATTAGTCGAAAGAATGACGACTTTCCAAGTCGTTTAAATCAACTTCATTTTTTCCAAACAAAATAAAAAGGTATTTAAAAAAATCAGTAAAATGGCGGATAAAGCAAAATTCATAGAAGATATTAATAAAGGATACACTTTTAAAGGAAGTTCAATCATATTAGGTGGAGCAATGGTAGACAAAGAATGCCAAACCAACTCTTTAGTGAAAATCCCTTTGAAAATGATGAACCGTCACGGACTTATCGCGGGGGCAACTGGTTCGGGAAAAACCAAAACTTTGCAAATTATTGCAGAGCAACTTTCTGCGAATAGCGTTCCTGTTTTATTGATGGATATCAAAGGTGATTTGAGTGGAATTGCAGCTGCAAGTGAAGGTCATCCAAAAATAGATGAACGACATGAAAAGATAGGAATTCCATTCGAAGCCGGCACAAGTCCTGTGGAATTTTTGACTTTATCAGATGAAAAAGGAGCGAGATTGAGAGCAACAGTTACTGAATTTGGCCCTGTTCTTTTTTCCAAAATATTAGATTTGAGTGATACCCAATCTGGGATTGTGGCTGTGGCATTTAAATATTGTGACGACAAAAGTTTACCACTTTTGGATTTAAAAGATTTCAGAAAAGTCTTGCAATGGATGACCGGCGAAGGCAAAGAAGAAGTGGAAGGGGAGTACGGTAGAATGTCAACTTCTTCGACTGGGGCGATCATTCGAAAGATCGTAGAATTGGAGCAGCAGGGTGCAGAAGTTTTCTTTGGTGAGCGTTCTTTTGATGTGGATGATTTGACCCGATTAGATGAAAATGGAAAAGGGATGGTTTCAATTTTGAGACTGACGGATATTCAAGATAAACCAAAACTGTTCTCCACTTTTATGTTGCAAATGTTAGCTGAGGTGTATGCTTCCTTTCCAGAAGAAGGAGACTTGGAGCAACCGAAGTTGGTTATTTTTATAGATGATGCGCATTTGGTTTTCCAAAATGCTTCAAAGGCATTACTCGAACAAATCGAGGCTATTGTAAAATTAATTCGATCAAAAGGAGTTGGTCTTTTCTTCGTTACTCAAAATCCAACAGATATTCCAGATGCAGTTTTAGGGCAATTAGGCATGAAAGTTCAGCATGCCCTTCGTGCGTTCACAGCGAAAGATCGAAAGGCAATTAAACTCTCTGCTCAGAACTATCCAGATTCTGATTATTACGATGTGGAGGAACTTTTAACGGAGCTTGGGATTGGAGAGGCATTGGTAACTGTTTTGAATGAGAAAGGTATTCCTACTCCTCTTGCGCATACTTTATTGAGAGCACCACAATCGAGAATGGATGTTTTGACAGATAAAGAAATTGATGCGATTATTAGAAAATCGGTCATCATGAATAAGTACAATGAAGTGATTGATAGAGAAAGTGCCTATGAAGTTTTAAGTGAAAAAATCGAACTATCACAGCAAAAAGAACATCAAGCTGAATTGAGGGAGCAGCAAGAAAAAGCTGATAAGGTAACATCACGTTCTAGAAGAAGTGAAAAGAGTATAATTGAAAAAGTAACAAGTAGTTCTGCGGGAAAAACCATTATTCGTGAAGTGACTAGAGGATTGTTAGGAGCACTTGGAATTAGTACGACTAGACGACGAAGTAAAAATAGTTGGTTTTAAGGGAATTTGAATTTCCATTATACCACAAAATAAAAAAGCATTGCCGAATTAACGACAATGCTTTTTTTTTGGAAAAATGGTAAGTTTAATCTCCTCCGGGTAAAGCTAACTTATTTTTCTTCTCTTTTTTAACTTTTAGTTTTTCTCGTTTATTGATTGGAATATAACTTTTTTCGTATCGAGTCCAAGGAGTCTTTTTATGATTATCATCTGCAAAGTAAGTTAAGATAACTTCCATTTTTTCAGGTTTTAAATATCCTGGAATTGGTTGAATCAATGATAAATCATCATTTAAGAAAACTATGGTTGGGTAGGATAATCTACCTTTCAAAAGATCGGCAGCTAATTGATTGTATCCTCGTTTATCACTTTTTACGTATTTATATTTATTTCCATCGAGAGTAATTGTCTCAGGATCTTCTGCATCAAACTTAACTGCGTAGAAATTTTCATTGATATAATTAATAATTTCTTTGTCTTTAAAAGTCGTTTTGTCCATCTGCTTGCAATAGCCACACCATTCCGTATAGACATCCACAAAGACTTTTCTCTTTTCTTTTTTCAATGCACCTTCGACTTCATTCCAAGTCATCCAATTGATTCCATCACCACTTTTTTTATCCACTTGTCCAAAAGAAATGGAACAACTCCAAAGAGTTACAAAGACAAGAAGAAAAGTAATTAGTTTATTTTTCATTATAAAAGGATTAGTATGTTTTTAGGATCGATAATTTTACCGATTCTCACCTAGCAAAAATAACAAACTCATAACCACAATTACAAACCTTTATGCATCTTAAAGGTGGACTTTAAAATAAGTTTAACTAATATTAGGTCTTCGGTGAAGTTTTGTAGACAAAACCTTGAACATATTATGATTCAAAAAATATTCCGTAATCATTAATTACAATTTTTATGACGAGAATAAAGTAAAAAGAGTCTTTTTGATATGTTAAAAATGAAAAAAGTGATTGCCTGCAGATAGACAATCACTTTTTTTAGTTGTAAAGATTTTTAAAAAACTACTCTACCCAATCTGCGATAAAAACATTCGTATCCGATCCTCCGCCATTGTTTCGATTAGAGGAAAAAACCAATTTTTTTCCATCAGGAGAAAACATTGGGAAAGCATCAAAAACCCCATCATGAGTAATTTGTTCCAAACCAGTTCCATCCAAATTCATCATATATAAGTTAAATTTTGGACGACCTTTTCCAACACTTTCATGATTCGAAGCAAAAATTACTTTTTCACCTGAAGGATGGAAAAATGGAGCCCAGTTAGCTCCTCCTAGGTCAGTAATTTTCTTCAAGTCAGATCCATCCACATTACAAACATATAATTCCATATTCGTAGGTTGAACTAAGTCTTGCTTCAAGAAATCTTTGTAAACTTTTTGATCTTCCTCCGTTTGCGGACGAGAGGCTCTGAATAATAATTTTTTGCTATCAGGCGAAAAGAAAGCACCTCCATCGTAACCTAATCCCTTGGTCACTTGCTTTTTATTGGTACCATCAATATTCATTGTCCATAATTCCAGATCACCAGATCGAGTAGAAGTGAAAACGATCGTTTTTCCATCTGGAGAAATCGTAGGTTCTGCATCGTAGCCTGGAGAATTCGTCAATTGCTTTTTGATATTTCCATCCAAATCTGCCACAAATATATCGAAGTCAGAAAAGACTCCCCAAACATATTTTCCATTTACAGATCGAGGAGCATTTGGACAAGCTTCATTTCCTAGGTGAGTGGAAGAATAGATAATTTCTTGATTACCTGGCATAAAATAAGAACATGTTGTTCGTCCTTTTCCAGTACTAATTAATTTAGGCATATCGCCTTCGTAGCCTGAGATTGGCATCGTGTAAATTTGATCACATTCCTGCCCCCATTTTTCATTAGTCGCTTGGAAAACCAAGTGTTGGTTATCAAAACTAAAGTAAGCCTCAGCATTGTCACCACCAAAAGTTAATTGCTTTAAGTTGGCAATATGTGTTTCTCCAGGGTAAAGAAGAGTAGTCGAATCCATTGCACTTTTTGATGCATCACCGTGACCATGTCCAGAATGATCTCCAGAGCTGTGATCGTTTGCTTCAGTTTTATTATCATCCGCTTTAGTTTCTGTTGCTGTTGAGTTTTCGCAGCTCCAAACTCCAACCAAAAGGAGTAAAGAAAATAGTAATTTGAAATTCATAATTCAGTTATTTTGTTTTGGTAAAAGTGAGAGACAAGAATGCAATTTCTATTATGCAAACTGACTCCTCAAAAGTTTTGCAAAAATATGATAATTGCTTAATGCAACATTCAATTAATTGTCATATTATTCCGTTTTTTGCAAAAAAAATTAAATCACAGAATAATATGTATAAATCAACCTTTATCTTCTTTTTTACCATTTTACTTTTTTCTTGTGGTGGCGATGAAGAGAATAATTCTTCCAACGTCGAGCGAAAAGTTTTCCACTACATCCAGCATCGAAGTGTCACTTCGCTCGATCCTGCATTTGCCAAAAGCCAAGCTAATATTTGGGCGGTTGATCATTTATATAATGGTTTAGTTCAGTTAGATGATGGATTAAATATTCAACCAAGTATTGCCAAAAGTTGGACGATTTCAGAAGATGGACTGACTTATACGTTCAATTTGAGAGACGATGTTTTCTTCCATGATAATGCAGCTTTTCCTAATGAAAAAGGACGGAAAGTAGTTGCTCAAGATTTCGTTTTTAGTTTTGAAAGAGTGTGGAAAGGTTCGATTAATTCCCCCGGAGGTTGGATTTTTAATGGAAGAGTTGCAGAAGAGAATCCATTTCAAGCGATTGATAATCAGACGTTTGTGGTGAAGTTGGCAAAACCATTTCGACCGATGTTGGGAATTTTGACTATGCAATATTGTTCGGTTGTTCCGAAAGAAGTGGTAGAAAAGTATGGGGCAGATTTTCGAAAAAATCCAGTTGGAACAGGCCCTTTTAAATTTAAAAGATGGTTGGAGAATCAGTCGCTATTTTTGACAAAAAATAAAAATTACTTTGAGAAAGAAAATGGTCAAGCCTTACCTTATTTAGATGGTGTGCGAGTTTCCTTTGTGGGAGATCGAAAGACGGCTTATTTGGAGTTGATTGCGGGGAAAACTGATTTTATGTCTGGATTGGAATCTTCTTTTGTCAATGAATTGCTTTCTTCGGAAGGGGAGTTATTGTCCAAGCAAGCAGAGAAATTGTCCTTTTTGAAATCACCATATTTGAATTCTGAATATTTAGGCATTCGATTTAATGGAGAAGCCAATAATCCTTTGACTAATAAAAAAATTCGCCAAGCGCTTAATTATGGTTTTGATCGAGAAAAAATGTTACGAACGATGAGGAACAAAGTTGGAAAACCTGCGAGCTCAGGTTTCACGCCCATCGGTCTTCCATCCTTTTCTGAGGAGAAAGCCAATGGGTATAATTTTAATCCAGACAAAGCTCGACAATTATTATCAGAAGCTGGTTTTCCTAACGGAAAAGGCATGCCGACCATCGAACTTTTATCTACCAAAGATTACGAAGACTTGTGTACTTTTATCGCTCGACAATGGGAGGATCTTGGTGTAAAAGTTCAAATCGAATTAGAGGAATCAGCTACCCTTCGTGAAAAAATGAAGAATGGACAAGCACCATTTTTTAGAGGAAGTTGGATTGCGGATTATCCAGATGCAGAAAGTTTCTTGACTGTTTTTTATGGAAAAAATCCTGCACCACCAAATTACACGCAATTCAAAAATGTGAAATTTGATGCGCTCTACGAAAAAGCGTTGAACGAAAATGATGATGTCAAACGTTATGAATTGTATAATCAGATGGATAATATTTTGATCGAGGAAGCGCCAGTTATTTTTCTTTTTTATGATGAGACCGCTTGGTTTGTGAAAAAAGGAATAACTGGATTAAGCAAAAATGCGATTAATTTGTTGTCTCTAAAAAGGGTTAAAAAATAGCACGTAGTGGTCTGCTTTAGCTGACCTAAAAAAATGAGCGCAGCGATTTTTTATCCAAGAAAACATCAAGAAATTATCAAGAGATAAAATAATTTAAAAAATTAAAATGAGAGTAATTGGCTTTTATAAAGATTCGCTGCACTCATTTTTTACGGTCAGCTAAAGCAGACCACCACGTTACAATATGCCAATCGTAATATTCAAAGACATCGGCGAGATGTCCTACCAAAAAGCCTGGGACTTTCAAACTCAACTTCACAACGAAGTAAAGGAGGCTAAAATCGCACGTCGAGAATGGTCAGAGGAAGCTAAAGCTAATGCTGATAAAAAAAATTATCTCATTTTTTGTTCCCATCCAGCAGTTTATACTTTAGGGAAAAGTGGGAAATTGGATCATCTCCTTTTGAATGAAAAACAACTGGAAGATAAGGAAATCGAGTTTTTTAAAATCAATCGGGGAGGGGATATTACCTATCATG
>CAYGRM010000014.1:35153-40764 GCA_964352225.1 uncultured Saprospiraceae bacterium
TGGGCAAATTGTTTGTTATCCAATTTTTGATTTGGATGTGTTTTTTTCTGTCATTCATAAATATGTTCGATTTTTGGAAGAAGCCATTATTCGAACTTTGGCAGATTTTGGAGTGGAAGCAGGGCGAGAGGAAGGATTCACAGGGGTGTGGTTAGCTGCAACTAAAACTCAACCAAAACGTAAAATTTGTGCAATTGGAGTCCACTTAAGTCGCTGGGTGACGATGCATGGTTTTGCCTTTAATGTGAATACTGATTTGAATTATTTTAACTATATTGTTCCTTGCGGAATTGATGATTCAGACAAAGCGGTGACGAGTCTTTCTGCTGAAATTGGCAAGAAGGTTGATTTAAATAAAGTTAAAATATGTTTGAAAAAACATTTTGCTGAATTATTTGAATTTGAATACATTTGATTTTTTGTAAAAGTATTGTTACATCAATAGAATCAAGTATTTTTTTTGAAAACCGAGGTAAGTGTAAATAGAGGAGTACGTTAAAATATTGTGTTAAAAGTTTATGAAAAAAGATATTCCAAAGCATAAAGTTGAAGACTTAGCGATTGCAATTGTTCCCCGAGAAGAGATTGTAATTAATCCAGAAGAAGATTTATGGGACACTTATATCATCAATTTAAAAGATGAGAAGATCAAAAGTGTGTTGATCGCTTCACAAGGTTATGGAGAGATTGAAGGGGAGGAAATGAAGACCACCACCTTGCGACATTTTTTTGAAGAAATTGGTCCTTTAGAGATTTTAAAAATAGAACCCATCCAACGAAAGTTATTTGATTTGACGAATGAATATTGGGTCAGTTTTAATTTCGATGGATATATGTATGATAAAAAATATGTATTTGTAAAAGGTAGTATCGCTGAGTATAATTTCACTTTGATTCCTTTTATTAATAAAAAAGGAGTGATGATTCGTTAAAAGAAAGCCATCAAAAAGTAACTCTTTTTGATGGCTTTCTTTTTGCGATAACTATTAAATAATTAAAATTCGATTAAGCTATGAAAGTAAATTTATCATTTGTATTTATATTGTTACAAATTGTTGCTTTCAGTCAAGTTGATACTGCTCTTTCCCAAAGCGACTCCACTAGAATAGATTCATTTCAATTAGCCTACCAAGAATTATCTGAAATAATAGCTCTGGATTCTACCGATGGGAATGCCTATATAGAACGAGCAGATTTGATAAGTGGAGCTCATGATGAAGCTTATTTTAAAACTATTTTTGGCAACGAAGAAATTTATCAGCAAGCAATGGCTGATTACGACCTAGCTGTAAAATTAAGCCCATACAATTATAAACCTTATTTGAAAAGAGCGATTTTGAAAGATCGCTTTTTACGATACAAAGAAGCTTTGGAGGATTACGAAGAGGCATTGACCTACGCTTATGTTTTTGATAATAAAATGAAAATCAGGGTTCACCGAGCAAGGATAAAAGCCAAATTGGGAGCATATGATGTTGCCATAAAAGACTTGGAAAAAGCGCTAATCGAAGATCGAGAAAACTCTATTTTGTTGAATACTTTAGCTTTGATCCATTTGGATATTGATGATTTCGAAAAGGCGTTAAAGTATCTGAATCGAAGTTTGGAATTTAACCCTGATGATGCGTACACTTTTTCCAATATCGGATATGTTGCACTCAATGCAGGGAAATATCAAAAGGCAATAAATATTTATGATGACCAAATCGGGAAGGATGGAAGTTATAGTTTTATGTTTAACAATCGAGGTTTTGCAAAACATAAATTAGGAAAAAATGAGGAAGCCCTCAAAGATGTTAATCGCGCTATTGAATTGGATCCACTCAATTCTTTTGCCTTTAAAAATCGAGCAATTATAAATTTTGTTTTGGAAAAAAATGAAGAAGCTTGCGAAGATTTGCAGCGAGCAAAAAAGTTAGGATATACTACGGAGCATAATGATGAAGTGATAAAAATGCTTTTTGAAAAATGCCTTAACGTGAACCGAAAAAGAAGCAACTAATAATAAATTATGAAGGGTGAATGATTAAAATTACAAATTTTCATCATTCACCCTTCACAGTTTATCACTATAAATCTACTCTTCAATAAGTTCAATCAATCTATTCAAATCACTATCATTGGAGAAATTAATCGTGATGGAACCTTTTCCTGATTTAGCATCTCTTTTCAATTGAATCTTGGATCCAAGGTACCTTGAAAGTTGATCTTGAACATGGAGATAATCAGCTGGGAGGCTTGATTTTATTGCTTCTTTAGGAGCTTTTGGTTCTTTAGATTTTTTAATAATTTTTTCTAAAGCACGAACCGATAGTCCCTCTTCCAAAACACTATTTAACAAAGCAACTTGCCCTGCGTAATCATCAACCCCAATCAAGGCACGAGCATGACCCATTGAAATTTTATTATCTTTTAATGCCTTCTGAACCTCTTCTGGCAGTTTTAAAAGTCGCATATAATTGGTCACAGAGGTTCGACTGCTTTCTACTCGTTCTGCTAATTTTTCGTGCGTCAAATCAAATTCATTCACTAGTCTGTGATAAGTAATCGCAATTTCAATTGGATTCAAATCTGCTCGATGCGTATTTTCCACCAACGCCATTTCCATCATTTCAGCATCATTAGCCACTCGAATAAAAGCAGGAATCTCATTTATTTCAGCCAGTTTGGACGCTCGCCATCTTCGTTCTCCGGAGATCAATTGGTATTGACCTTCCGCCATTCTTCGAACGGTGATTGGTTGGATTAATCCATGAATTTTTATAGACTCTTTTAAATCGTTGAGCTCGGCTGCATCGAAATTCTTTCGAGGTTGATCTGGATTAACTTCGATTTGTTCAATGGGAATAAAAGAAAAATCTTTTGATAAATTTTGAATAAGGTCTGCACTTGGCAATACTTTTTTCGAGATGTCACGTTCCATATTTTGTTTGATATCGCCTAAGGTTTTCCCCAAATTTAAATTGAATTTAGATTTTTTCTTTGACATGATTTTCTATTTAAGTAGGCCTTAATTAATTTGCTTTTGATAACTGGATCGAATCATTATTTTTTAATAAAAATTCTTTCGCCAAGTTTAAAAAGTTGACACTTCCTTTGCTCGCTGCATCATATAAAACTACTGGCGTGTGCAAACTTGGAGCTTCACCAATTTTTGAATTTCGATGAATAATGGTTTCGTAAACTTTTTCTTCGAATGTTTCTTTCACCGCTTCTACAACTTGATTAGCCAATCGTAATCGACTATCGTACATGGATAATAAGATACCTTCAATATGTAGCTCTGCATTTAGAAATTCTTTTACTGTATTGACCGTACTTGTCAATTTTCCTAAACCTTCTAAGGAGAAAATTTCACATTGGACAGGAATGATTACAGAGTCCGCAGCCGTTAGTGCATTTACCGTTACCAAGCCAAGCGAAGGCAAACAATCGATGAAAATATAGTCATATTCATCTCGAATTTTATCGACAAAGTTTTTAGTCACATACTCACGACGCATCTTACTTACTAATTCTAATTCGGCATCTACTAAACTAATATGCGATGGAATTAAATAGAGATTCGGCGTTTCTGTTTTTAAAATTACATCATGTGGATCAGTATCATTTATCATACAATCATAAATACTCAATTCAAAATCGTCAGGAAAAATACCTACACCAGAGGTCGCATTTGCTTGTGGATCACAATCAATGAGTAAGACCTTTTTTTCTAAAACAGCTAAACAAGCAGCTAAATTTATGGCGGTTGTTGTTTTTCCAACACCACCTTTTTGATTAGCTATCGTAATTACTTTTCCCATATTTTTGATTTTGTAAATTGATTGTTATAAATAATAGACTTTATTCTAAATGAAGTTGTATGGGAGAACTTAAAACGTCTAACGTTCAACGTCCATCGAATAAAGTCTAATCTATAAAGAATCAATTAAATATATTTTCAACTATAGATGCTAAGCGAAGTCTAGACTCTACAGCATTTCCAATTAATTAAATTTCTACTTTTTTTCCAATTGAGGGTAGAATAAGTTCTTTTCCCTTTTTTTCAAAAACTCTTTTTGCTGCTTCATGATCAATTTCGATAAATCCAAAAGTATCGAAATGGCATCCCACTATTTTATCACAATTGATATAATTTGCGGCAATGGAAGCATCTTCATAACCCATGGTGAAATTATCACCAATCGGTAATATTGCAAAATCCAACTTAGGACAAGTCAAAGGAATGAGTTGCATATCCAAAGTTAACGCAGTATCACCAGCAAAATAAAAGCAGCCTTCATCATTCCAAATCACAAATCCTCCGGCATTTCCACCATTGCTTCCATCGGGCAAAACACTCGAATGAACAGCATTTACATATTTCACAGTTCCAAAATCGAAGGTCCATTTTCCACCGTGATTCAGAGGATGTTGTTTGCATCCTTTTTTTCCAAACCAAGTAGCTATCTCAAAATTTGAGACAACAGTTGCGTCATTATTTTTTGCAATTGCTTCTACATCTGCCACATGATCAAAATGACCATGAGAAACCAAAACATAATCAGCTTTGATAGTGTTTATATCAAGATGTTTGGATTTTTCATTTGGAGAGATAAAAGGATCGAATAAAATAGTCTTTCCTTTAATTTCAATGGAAAAACCTGATTGACCATAATATGTTAAGTTCTTCATAAGACCAAGGTTTCTAAGTTGAGTTTTTTAAAGGCTGACAAAGATACTAGGATTTATAAAAAACCATGTAATGGATTTTTATAAATTTGCATTCTTTTTTGAAAAGACCGCTTTGCTGTCAGAGGTCAGACCAGTTGCTTTGCTTCTATTCAGAGGACAGACTGACGATAATAATTTATATTTTGTGTAGATAAATATCGTCAGTCTGACTTCTGTCAATAAGCGTAGCGCACGGTCTGACCTCTGACAGCAAAGCGGTCTCAAAAGTAAATAAAAATATGATAACAATTATTTCAGGAACTAATCGAAGTGGAAGCGCAACTGAAAAGTTTGCCAAGCACTTTTATAAAGTGATAAAGTCAAAAACTAAACAGCCTGTCAAATTTTTTTCTTTGCAAAAATTACCAGATGATGTCCTACATGTTGGGATGTATTCTGGAAAAAAACAATCCAAGGCACTTCGTAAAATTCAAGAAGAAGTAATGATTCCGGCGGGGAAATTCATTTTTGTGAGTCCTGAATACAATGGTAGTTTTCCAGGCGTATTGAAATTATTTTTAGATGCTTGTTCGATTCATGAATACAAGCCTACTTTTAAAGGTAAAAAAGCAGGATTGGTTGGAATTGCCTCTGGCCGAGCCGGAAATCTACGAGGAATGGATCATTTGTCTACGGTTTTGAATCATGTGGGAACTGAAGTGATGGGAGCCAAATTACCTATTTCGAATTGTGAAAAATTGGTTAATGAGAAGGGAGTTATTTCAGATGAAAATACTCTGAAGGCGATAGAATCACATATTGACGCATTTTTAGAATATTAAAATTGGCCCTTTTCGAAGGGGATAAAATATAAAATTTTAACGAAAAGGTATTCATTCTAAAATGATTACCTTTTTTATTTTATGCAACGATAGCGGCAGATTAAGTCTTCTAG
>CAYGRM010000015.1:0-40467 GCA_964352225.1 uncultured Saprospiraceae bacterium
GGTTAGGATTGGGAGTTTTAGGATTTTATGTCATTCCATTTTTATCACAAGATCCAACTATCTTTAAGCAAGGATATGATTATCATACTCAAGCTGCAGGTATTTCATTTACTCCTTTACCTTGGCAAAAGGAAGGAGAACTTCCAGCTCTAATTACGAATGGTTTTGGAATGGCTATTTATTTCGATCAGTTTATTGATGGGAGTGCAGCTGATAAATTATGGGCATTAAAAAATACTCATCTTTCCTTATTGTGCTTGACGGTATTGTTATCAATGGTTATTTTTTATAAAATAAAAGATAGAATAGATTATCGTATTTTTTTTTTGGGAACCTTAAAAGTATATTTAGTAATCTTTTATAATTTTATTCAAATACCATTTGGTTATCTTTTTCTTCCTATGGTTTTTATTTCTTTGCCAATGATTGGGTTGTTGTTGGGGCAGATAAAATTAAAGAATGAATAATTTTTTTAGTCATAAAAATTAAAAGTAATAAATGAGAGAAGTAACCATAATATTAATTTCACTACTATTACTTGGAGCAACGCAATTTAAAAAACCAATAAATATTAATCACGATATTCTTGAAGCAGTTAAGTCGTATCAAGAAAATTGCGATCAAGAATTATGGAGACTTGATAGCATAGCAGAATTTAGATTTGATCAAGAATCAAATTGGAGTCCGACGAAATTAACCTCTTTTTTCTATGTTCAGGATACCATTTTGAAGGACAATATTACCTATTATGATTACTCTCCAACAGTAAAAAAATATGCTTCAAGACAAGAGTATAGAACACGAAGTGAGTCTGATGCTTATGTAAAAGTTCATTCACTTCAAGATTCCAATTTGAAAAATTGGAGTAAAGAAAAAGGAATTATTTTCCTCTCAAATAAGACTCAACGTAAAATGGAGGAATATCAATTTAGATATGATACCATATCTAAAGATTGGTATTTGTATCACTTAATGGTTGACTCTTTTGATACTAATCAGCTTAAAAAACAAAGATATTTCTACTCCAATATCGACCCAGGAAATTATCCTATCCAAGAAAGTAAAGAGCTTTTTCGATATTCTGATACCTTGCTAAAGGAGAAAATTAGTATTTGGAGAAAAGGAACATTAAATGAAGATTGGCAAAAATCAAAAAAGGAGACCTTTGAATACCAAGGCAATCTTTTAAAAGAGGAGAAAACTTATTTTTTTGATGAAAAAGAAAATGACTGGAGACTTTCGAAACAAAGTGAATGGGAGTATCACTCAAATAATGAAGTGAAAATTGACTTTGAATTTAACCAAGAAGATAAATCGAAAATAGGCTATAAAACAATTGAGAAAACTGATGGGAAAAAATCATTTTTCATTTGGAATGAAAAAAAGCAACAGTTTGAACGCTCCTCCACAGAGGAAATAAAAAAGCAAAATGATTTAATCTACGAAATAGTAAAATTGAATTATTTGTCTGGTTATGATCAAGATGTCACAGAGCATTTCTATGACTCCCAAAATAGGATGACGAAGACCATCCATAAGAATAAAAATAATGAGGATAAAGAGTGGAAAATTTTGAGCGAAACATCATATGGATATGAAGGTGTTAATGCTCGATTTTCTTCGGTTAAAAAGAAAAATGGGCAAGGGAAAATTATGGAAGAAATAGGGATTAACTTTGATGATTTAGGGAACCCAATCAATCGGTTTTCGAGCGTGAAAGGACGAGAACGGGGACTTGAAATTAAACATGATGATTCGATAGACTGTAACGATGTTATAGTTCCTTCAGGTTTGAAGATATTTCAAACAAATATTGAAGAAGAAATTTGGAAACATAAAAAAGCACCAATTCAAAGAATTTATTATACCAAGACCGATGGCATGATTAAAAAGTATAAAAAGGTTGAATACTTTTATACCAAAATAAAATAAGGCTGGTGCTGTTATTCATAGTAGTATTTTTGTATTTCTCTCGAAATGATTATTTCGTAGAATCTTTTCCCAACAACAAAAAATAAATTACTATTTTTAACTTTCAAAAAATATAAGAACAACAATTAATATATTGTCTCGTTTTTTATCCTAAAAAAAATTAAAACATTCCTCATTTATGCATGATGAAACCAATGATCAGGAAAATTCCAACATGGAAAATAAACCTGAATATTCTCAACCTGAATTTGTTAGACCTGAATTAAATACTCCACCGATAGATTCTACTCCTGTCCGTTCTTGGGATCGACCTTCTTTGGATTTGAGAAAAGTAACGGATGTTGTCGATAAAGTAAAAGCGGAAGTCTCCAAAGTTATTATTGGACAGACTGAAATGGTTGACCTTTTGATGGCAGCAATGTTTACAGGTGGGCATGTGTTAGTAGAGGGTGTTCCAGGAATTGCAAAAACTTTGACTTCCAAATTGATGGCGCAAGCTTTCTCAGTTGATTATTCTCGAATTCAATTTACGCCCGATTTGATGCCAACGGATGTGGTAGGAACAACCATGTATAATTTGAAAACTTCAGAATTTACGTTCAATCAAGGGCCCATTTTTTCCAATATTATTTTGATTGATGAGATTAATCGAGCTCCTGCAAAAACACAATCCGCCCTTTTTGAAGTGATGGAAGAGTATCAAGTGACAATAGATGGCGACACGTACACGATGGAACAACCATTTTTTGTGATCGCTACCCAGAATCCAATTGAGCAAGAAGGAACGTATAAATTACCGGAGGCGCAACTGGATCGATTTTTATTTAAAATCAATTTACATTATCCAAACTTGGAAGAAGAGAAGCTAATTTTACATCGTTTTAAAAGTGATTTTAAAATGCGTCAGAAAGAAAAAGTACAACCAGTTTGTTCTGCGCAAGATGTAAAAGAGTGCCAAGAGATCATTGAAAAAGTTCATATCAAAGATGAATTGTTAGATTATATTGCGGCAATTATTCACAATACTCGAAATAATGGAGACCTATTTTTAGGTGCTTCTCCTCGTGCCTCTTTGGCGATCATGAAAGCCTCAAAAGCGGTGGCTGCCATGGCTGGACGAGATTTCGTTACGCCTGATGATATTCAATATGTAGCCGATCCAGTTTTGAATCATAGAATTATTTTGACTCCTGAAAGAGAGATGGAAGGCTATGGTGCGAAGGATGTGGTGATGGATATTATTAAGAAAATTGAAGTGCCGAGATAGTTATTTGGTTACTCAGTTATTAAGTTACTCAGTTTTGGTTACTTAATAACTGAGTAACTTAATAACCAAATAACAAATTAAAAGCATGAAAAACATCTTCTTGCCCAATAGATTTTTCCTACTCTTTGCCTTCATCATTGGGGTGTTTGTGTTGAGTTTTCCATTTGGATTTTTGTTTCCTGTGGCGCAAACGTTGTTTGTGTTAGGATTAGTTTTGGTGTTGGTTGATGTGATGTTGTTGTATGGAGGTGGAGATAAAATAAAAGTGAGAAGGGAATTGCCAAAAGTGTTTTCGCTAGGTGATCCGAATCGTGTAAAAGTATTGTTAGAAAACTTATCTAACCAAAAATTAAAACTTAAAGTCATTGATGAGATTCCGATTCAGTTCCAAATTCGGAATTTTGAAAAAGTCTTAGAACTCGAACCTGAAGAAGTGCAAACCATTATTTACCCACTCACTCCTAAGACTCGTGGAGAATATGAATTTGGCAATGTAAACGTGTTCATGGAATCATTTTTAGGATTGATTCAGCGAAGACATCAGCATAAATTCCAAATGAGTTTGCCCGTTTATCCTTCGATTGTTCAGATGAAAAATTTTGAATTAAAAGCATTTGACCGAGTTTCATATTCTACGGGAATCAAACAAATACGAAGAGTAGGGCATAGTTATGAATTTGAACAAATCAAAAACTATGTACGAGGAGATGATTATCGAAGTATTAATTGGAAAGCAAGTAGCCGCCGAGCGACCCTGATGGTCAATCAATATCAAGACGAAAGAGCGCAGCAAGTATATTCGATTATTGATAAAAGTCGGGCGATGCGCATGCCTTTCGATGGATTAAGTTTGATGGATTATGCAATCAATACTAGTCTGGTCATTTCCAATGTGGCATTGGCAAAGCATGATCGAGCAGGATTATTGACTTTCTCTGACATCATCGGAACTACGATCAAAGCAGATCGAAAACCTACTCAACTAAATAAAATTCTCCTCGCACTTTACAAAGAAAAAGAACGAAACCTCGAAGCGAATTACGAGCTACTTTATCATTCTGCGCGAAAATTAATCAAAGGTCGAAGTCTTTTGATGTTGTACACCAATTTTGAAAGTATGTATGCTTTGGAACGCGTACTTCCTATTTTGCGGAGAATTAATACTTTACATTTATTAGTTGTGGTCTTTTTTGAAAATACTGAAATCAACGATTTTGCGAAGCTAAAAGTAGATACCACTCAAGATATTTATCATCAAACGATTGCTCAAAAATTCCTCAATGAGAAATCACAAATGGTACAAAAACTCAAACAATATGGTATCCAAGCCATCCTTTCCAAGCCGGAAGATCTTTCGGTAAATTCAATTAATAAATATTTGGAATTAAAGTCTCGAGGATTGATTTGATCATAAACGACATGAGCTTTTTTTTGAGTAAAAAGTAGACTCATGATTTTTGTCACCATCATAAGATGACTTTTATCACCTTTCTATTTTATTTTAATATTTAAAATTGCACTTCGAAAGTTCAACATCAATTGAAAATTACTGTTGTAATGTGCCAATAAGTTGGGAATCATTTTTGCGACTTTCGCTTAAAAAAGCGATCTACCAACTACAAATTAGTGAATTATGTGATTAATTGAAGATTGTTGAAATACTTTTGTGTTCTAAAACTTTCGGTAAAAATAATATGCTCAACAATTTCAAAATCATAACAATTACGCACAAAAATGTTTCTTTGCAAACATTAAGTAAATTCATCGTTCCTTCCACGGATGAAGCTGAATTGCAATTGAAATTAAATACACTTAAAGAGCATTTTGAAATAGATGAAATGATGTACTTGGCGACATGTAACCGAGTAATGTATTTTTTCTACGCCGAAACGAATGTTAACGAATCCTTTGTGGGAGAATTTTTATCTCACGCCAATCCTCAATTTCAAACAGATTTAGTAGATGATTTTTCTAAGAGAATTACGATTTTAGAAGGTCATGATGCATTGGAGCATCTAATGGAAGTAGCTTCATCGATTGATTCACTAGTGATTGGAGAGCGTGAAATCCTACGGCAATTACGAACTGCTTTCGATCAATGCGTCAATTGGAATATGACGGGAGATCATCTTCGAATGGCAATGCAATTGGCTGTAGGAACGGCTAAAAAAGTGTACTCCGATACTCGAATTGGAGAGAAACCAGTCTCTGTTGTTTCATTAGCAATTCAAAAATTGTTGAAATCAAATTTTCCAAAATCTGGAAAATTACTTTTAATTGGAGCTGGACAAACCAATTTGTTAGTGGCTAAATTTTTGAAAAAATACGAATACAAAAATGTAACTGTTTTCAATCGAAGTATCGAAAGAGCCAATTCATTAGCTGAAATGTTAAATGGAGATGCTTTTTTACTCGAAGATTTGAAATCATATCAAGCAGGTTTTGATGGGATAATTATTTGTACAGGTTCAGATAAGGCTTTGCTAAATGATGAGTTATATGCTTCACTTTTGGCAACAGATAAATCAAGAAAGCTGATCATTGATCTAGCGATTCCAAATAATGTGGAACCTTCAATTGCTGAGAATTTTAATGTCAACTATATTGAAATTGAAGACTTGAGAAATTTAGCGAAAGAAAATTTAGGTTTTCGTCAAAAAGAAATTTCAAGTGCTCAAAAAATTATTGAGGCTAATTTAGTGAAGTTCCAAAAGACTCACCAACAACGACAAATCACCAAAGCGATGCGTCATGTTCCTCAAAAAATCAAAGCAGTCAAGTCACATGCGATGAATGAGGTATTCAAAAAAGATGTAGCTGAATTGGATGAAAATGCTCGGGAAGTTTTAGAACGAGTATTAAGTTATATGGAAAAAAGATGTATTAGTATTCCCATGGAAGCGGCGAAGAATACCATCTCGTAATCCGAAGCTCCCGCTTCGGATATCACTAATTGTTTCGAAGCGGGAGCTTCGAAGTACTTTGATTTCCTTCTCCAACAATTTTCAAAAAGACTTTATCTGTTTTTAATTCCGTTTTTGACAAAGGCGGATTTTGATAATACTGCTGTAACACATCAGCATGTTCGGTATTTAAAAATCGAACGACTTTTCCTCGAATATATCCACGATTACCATTGGCAGATTGAACATACAAATAAGGTGAGATTGTCTTTTTTCCATTCTGCATAAACACTTTCTCAAAATGTTTGATGATGATGAAAGGAATATTCGGTTCTAGTTGTTCAATTTTTGTAGACAAAAAGGATGGCTCAGATTTCAGGAAAATTTTAGGTTGAGTCACAATGCCTTTGAGTGCATTTCGATTTTCTTGATAAAATTGTACGAACTGTTTTTTTCGATTATCCCAGGCGAAAGTATAAGTCACAAATTCCATACATCGTTCTTGTGTCTCACTATTTTTATCAAATTGGTAAGGTAAAGAGAATTTTTTGCAAGCCACATAATCCACAAATTCCACTCGAATACTTGTCGAACTTACCTCCACAGACTTAAACATTGCAGGCGAAAATAAATCATCGTCATAGGTCAAGGTCATTCTTTCTTCTAATACTTTTTTTAAATAACCGGACTGGAGAGAAAAAACTTCTAAAGTTCTATTTTCCAAATCACTTGAACTAGAGTAACTTTTGGTCTCCATCAAAAAATCTGCTATGCCATCATTTGTCACATCCTTCATTTGAAATAAATTCAAGGTTTCTCGACCCATTGCACTTTGACTTTCATAGTTCATGTGAACTGATTTTCCATGTTCGTTGGTTACGACTAAATAGTATTCATGGTAGGTTGGATTCAATAAATCATTGTCATTTATATTATCACGACCTCGAATAGCCGCGATCCAGATGACTGATTTTTCAAAACCATTGTTAAGGGAAATTTTCTTTTTCTGAAAAGATCGGAGTTTCGAATCTATGTTTTCATTTTCCATGATCACTCCAATTCCATCTCCAAAGATCCAACCTTCTTGTCCTGAAAGGGAACGGACTTTATACCATTTGAACTTTTGATTTTGGGCATCATCCAAATGTTGCAAAGTTGTTTCTCCTAGAACTTCAAATAATTCTCCTTCGGAAAAACGAATATCTGAATGTTCGAAATAGCTACTATCAGGATAAAGCGTAACGGTATTTAAAGCAGTTGCTACTCGACTTTTGAAAACTAAATCAGAGGCCTTACTAGAGAAAGTAAAAACGACAAAAGCGAAAATCCACAGGAATCTAAAGTTCATATTTTTTATTTTTCGTAGAAAAAATAGAAAGGTCTCAGTTAGGTTGGATTAAATGGTTAAGAGGAAGTTTTTATTGAAGATTTAGTTTGCGTTCTTTTAGTTGGAAGCAAAACTTCAAGATAAAAACTTTTTAGTCTCCCTCAAAATTACACAAAATCCATGCTATTTATAGAAAAATGTACAACTTTGGAATAACTCGGGTGTTGAGTATCGGAAGTCTTATTTACATTAAAAATTAAACTGAACAATGAAAAAACAACTTACCATTTTTTTATTCCTTTTGATCACAATCGTTTTCTTTCAAAATAACCTTTTTGCACAACGCGATTTTTCCGAAGTAGAAATTAAAGCTGAGCAGGTAGCTGATAATATTTATATGCTAACGGGAAGCGGTGGAAATATTGGAGTCGTCATTGGGGATGATGGCGTATTTATGATTGATTCTCAAT
This sequence comes from uncultured Saprospiraceae bacterium, assembly GCA_964352225.1. GTDB lineage: Bacteria > Bacteroidota > Bacteroidia > Chitinophagales > Saprospiraceae > CAJQQY01. The sequence continues at coordinate 7,900 of CAYGRM010000015.1, forward strand.
ATGGGCCATTGAGTGAGAAGATTGCAACAGCAATTGGAAAGTTAAGTTCTCAACCTATCAAATATTTATTTAATACTCATTGGCACGGAGACCATACTGGAGGGAATGAAAATTTTGGACAAAAAGGAGCCGTCATCGTTGCTCACGAAAATGTAAAAAGTAGAATGAGTACCGAACAGATTCGTCCTTTTAGAAAAGCAACACCTGCTGCCGCTGAAATCGCTCAACCAGTTATCACATTTAAAAATGACATGAAATTTCATTTGAATGGAGAAGATATTCTGATTTATCATTATCATTTTGGGCACACGGATGGTGATGCATTTGTTTATTTTCCAAAAAGTAATGTCATCCACATGGGAGATAATTTTTTTAAGGGAAGATTTCCATACATTGATTTAGGTTCAGGTGGAAGTGTAGAGGGTGCTCTGAAAAATATAAATGAGGTACTTTTTTTAGTTGATTCTGAAACTAAGATCATTCCTGGTCACGGATCATTAGCCAATAAAAATGATTTGATGGAATACCGAGATGTGATTATGATCGCTCAAGATCGAGTCAAAAAAGCGATCGCTCAAGGAATGACTTTAGAAGAAATAAAAGCCGCAAATGTGACGAAAGAATACGATGAAGAATGGGGGAGTGGTTTTATCAATCCCGAAAAATTTGTAGAAATTCTTTATGCTGATTTAACTAAAGAAGAGAATTAAGGGTCAACGTTTAATAGTGAACGGTTAATACCTCCGAGAGATATTAACCGTTCACGTTCATCGTTGATGATTCACGATTAATTAAAAAGTCATTTTCGGTACCTTCTTTCGAGAAGTTGGTTTTTTCTGGTTTTGTTTAAAGCCATTTGCTTTTCCAATATTTACCGAAATTGTAAAGCCTCCAAAAAAATACCAATCTTTATCTGCTGAATTTCCTCTGCTGGTTCCTTGAGGGTCAGCTGGAGCATCAGGATCGTACTCAGGCGTTCGATAAGAAAGTGCTGCCGCAAAATCTCCCACCTCATTTGCCAGAAGATCAAGATCAGGATAAGTCGTGCTGACATCATCAATATAATCTGTAAATGTTTTTCTCATCCCAAACTCTAAACCAATATTAGTCAAGTGATTAATGTTAAATTTTACGCCCAATCCCATAGGAATGGCAATGGAAACTCTTTGGTATGGTTGAGCGGAACTCCCTTCCAAGCCTTGCCCCTCGGTCGATAGCGGCTGTAAATCAAACCATTGTCCACCAATTTCTGCTTGGGGATTAAAGTAAAAACCAGATATTCCAGCAAAAATATATGGAGTCGTAATATGATCCTTAATTGCTACTTTAAAATCCAAAAAGTTATATTCGAATTGTGCTCCTAATTCATAAACCTCACTTTGAAAACTCAAATTTCTTCTTCGTTCTCCTTTGGTGACTTGTGCGTTAAAATCTGATCCTTGCAAAAGTCCTTTGTAGAAATGTACTTTTGCGGCAAAGTGGCCATTAAAATTATACCTGCCAAATGCACCAAAAGCAGGAGCATAAGAAGATACTTCCAAGTTTTTTGGGGTGAGGTCGCCTTGGTAATTCGAGACACCAGCAAAAATGCCGACTTCGGTATATTGGCTAAAAAGACTTATAGAGGTAAAGAATGAAAAAATGATAAGTGTAAAAATATGTTTCATATTAATTAATTTATAGGCAAAGCTGTAAGTTATTTTTGTGAAAAAATTATCATCAATTTCGATTGTATTTGCAAATCTAGATAGATTGTACAATGCAAATCTATCCCATTATATTACCTTCAAAAACCATGTTTAAATGACTTTTTTTGAGAAAAAAAGGAAAACTTCTGTGACAGGTATATTTGAGAATTAATGGATTGGGTAATAAAAGAATCAGTTATAATCTGAAACTATAACTTGATGATCCCATTAAATTTTAATTAATCCATTGCTTGATTTCGTGAACTACTAATTTCTCAATAATCATTACACATATTGTTTCTCACCATACTTTTGTTTTTTATAAAAAAAATAAAAAAACTCCCTACTTTAGCTTATACAATAAACATACTTTCTAAACAATCACTTATCACCAAATGCTAGTAAAAACTTATGCAAGTGCCGTCCAAGGTGTAGAAGCACAAACCATTACCGTCGAAGTCAATACAGGAGGAGAGGCAAGAGACGGAAAAGATTTTTTTAATTTAGTTGGGTTACCAGATAGTGCTGTCCGTGAAGGATTTGCTCGAATCGAAGCGGCAATCAAGAATATTGGGATGCGAATGTTGCGGGTCAAATTGGTCGTTAATTTAGCTCCAGCCGATTTACGAAAAGAAGGTTCGTCTTACGATTTACCAATAGCTATCGGGCTCTTAGCGAGTACCGGCCAGATGGAACATGAAGAATTAGATAAATATGTTTTTATGGGAGAACTTTCCTTGGATGGAGGGTTGCGTCCAATTAAAGGAGCATTACCCATTGCTATTCAAGCTCGAAAAGAAGGCTATAAAGGTCTGTTTTTACCAAAAGAAAATGCAAGAGAGGCAGCCATTGTGAATAATTTAGATGTTTATGGAATCGAAAATTTGAAAGAAGCTGTCGATTTTTTTAATAAAAAAAATGAACTCGAACCGGTAGTAGTCGATACCCGTTCGATTTTTAAAGATACTCAAGATATTTACTCAGTTGATTTCTCAGATGTGAAAGGTCAGGAGAATATAAAACGAGCACTTGAGATTGCCGCGGCAGGAGGTCATAATGTTATTTTGATTGGTCCACCGGGAGCAGGTAAAACGATGTTGGCGAGGAGACTTCCAACAATTTTGCCTCCGTTGAGTTTGCACGAAGCATTGGAAACTACCAAAATTCATTCTGTCTCAGGAGTACTTCCTGCGAATTCTGCTTTGGTCTCTACTCGACCATTTCGAGCACCACATCATACGATAAGTGATGTGGCGTTGGTGGGCGGAGGATCGAATCCAATGCCTGGAGAGATTTCTTTATCTCATAACGGGGTTTTGTTTTTGGATGAGTTGCCCGAGTTTAAGCGAACAGTTTTGGAAGTGATGCGCCAGCCGATGGAGGAACGAAAAGTTACGATTTCGAGAGCGAAAATTACTGTTGATTATCCAGCAAGTTTTATGTTGGTGGCAAGTATGAATCCCTGTCCTTGCGGATTTTATAATCATCCAGACAAAGAATGTGTGTGCAGCCCCGGAGTGGTGAAAAGATATTTAAATAAAATTTCAGGACCACTTCTAGATCGAATAGATTTGCATGTGGAAGTGACTCCTGTAAGTTATGAAGAACTAGCAGACTATACTCCTTCTAAGGAAACTAGCGAAAAAATTGTAGAAAGAGTTGTAAAGGCGAGAGACATTCAAATAGAAAGATTTAAAGATTATCCATCAATTCATAGCAATGCTCAGATGCCAAGTCGAATGGTTCGGGAAGTTTGTCAGTTGGATAAGACTGGCATAACCTTACTAAAAACCGCAATGGAAAAATTGCAACTTTCTGCAAGAGCTTATGATCGAATATTGAAAGTAGCTCGAACGGGCGCAGATTTGGCAGGGAGCAAGAATATTAAAATTGAGCATTTGGCAGAGGCGATTCAATATCGGAGTTTGGATAGAGAGGGTTGGGCTGGATAAAAGTATATCGTTACTCCTTAAGGAGTAACGATATACTTTTACTAAGTCCTATTCATTGTTTATTTTTTTAAAATATCAGGAAATTGATATGGATTAAATTCCCAAATAAAAGGTAAAATAAAAAAGACAATCAGGCAAAGTAGAATAATGGAAATAATATTCATCCAAATTCCAGCTTTGACCATGTCAGGTATTTTTAGATAACCTGATCCAAAAACGACTGCATTAGGTGGAGTCGCAACTGGTAACATAAAGGCACAAGAAGCGGCCACGGTTGCACCGACCATCAAAAGAAAAGGATGTACATCAATCACTAAAGCTAGTGGTGCAAGAATAGGTAAGATCATAGCAGTCGTAGCTAAATTGGAAGTAATTTCTGTTAAGAAATTTACCGCAGCAATTAAAACTAATAACAAAACAAAAAGAGAGGCACCTTCTAGCAAAGTCATTTGTCCTCCAATCCATTCTGCCAATCCACTTGTTTTGAATCCCTCTGCCAAGGCGAGTCCTCCACCAAAAAGTAATAAGATTCCCCAAGGTAATTTTACGGCTTCTGCCCAAGTGATTAGACTACGTTTTTTATCTTTTGCAGCAGGGATAATAAATAATAGAATTCCTGCAATGACTGCAATAATAGTATCATCAAGATCAGGGATGAATTTTTGTAAGAAAAATGATCTTGTAATCCACGCTAGGGCAGTTCCAAGAAAAACTAATAAGACCAATTTTTCTTCGTATGAAATTTTCCCTAAGGATTTTAATTGCTTGTTGATTTCCGCTCTTCCTCCAGGGAAAGATTTTTGTTTAAAAGTGAAGGCAATTTCCGTCAAATATTTCCAACAGATAGCTAAAAGAATTAATGAAATGGGCAAGCCAAACATGAACCATTTTGAAAAAGTAATTTCTACATCATAGGTTTCTTGAACAATTCCAGCCAATACTAAATTGGGAGGTGTCCCAATCAAAGTAGCCATTCCGCCAATCGATGCGCTGTAAGCTATGGCTAACATTAATGCTTTTCCGAAGGTCAAATTTTCGTCTTCAATCGTATCAGGATTATCCATTAATTGCGCAATGATCGCCATCCCAATTGGCAGCATCATCACCGCAGTAGCCGTATTGGAAATCCACATCGAGAGAAATGCAGTAGCTACCATAAAACCTAAAATGATGCTTTTGACATTAGTTCCTATTAGGTTGATAATATTTAGTGCTATCCTTTTATGCAAGTTCCATCGTTCGATAGCTATCGCTAAAATAAATCCACCGATATAGAGAAAAATATATTTGTGCCCAAATGAAGCCGTCGTTTCTGATAAGGTTAATCCACCCGTCAGAGGAAATAAGATGATTGGTAAAAGAGAAGTTACAGCAATAGGAATTGCTTCTGTAATCCACCAAACAGCTACCCAAAGTGTACTTGCTAAAATGGCATTTGCCTCTTTACTCAAACCCTCAGGATGAAACCATAACAATACAATTACAAAAAGTACTGGCCCGAGAATTAGTCCTATCTTTTTCGTATTCAAGTTCTTGTTTTTTTAAAGAATTTTAAAGTTGGTTTTATAGAATCTAGGAGCATGTTTAAATTTTAAACCTGCTCGAATACTGTTTGGCTATTTAATTCAGCAATTCATTTAAAAGTATTTTAAATGCTGATGATTGATAAATAGCAGAACCATCATGTGCTATTCCGTTGGCAATCGTTTTTGAATGATTATGAGTTGTACCGTAAACCAATTCCATATATTGAAACATATTTTCTCCTCTTTGATATCGAGAAGATCCCAAAAGTGTAGCGCTACAATTATTCGTATTCAAAGTTGGATCCGAGCCAGTTCCATTTCCTAATAAATAAGTGATGGGTCGAGTAATAAATTTTTGATTAAAATCTGCTTCCACCACCCCCGTGAGATATTCAGGTTTTACATCAAAACCAAAAGGCCAGATTTCATAACCACCACATCCGGTTGGAGTATATAATTGATTGGTGCTTTCATCAATTCTTTGTCCATCAGGATAATAAAAATATTGACTTTCACTTACCACATAATCAAATTTGATATTTGGATAAAGTTCATGTGTCTTATTTGATGGAGCGAAAATATGAGTAAATCGTCCGCCTGAAGATTGTCCTGTAATAATAATTTGATCTAAAACTGGAAAGTGCTCCGCATCTGCCAACTGTTCAATTATTTTATCCAAAACTTCAAAAGAACTAATCTTATTAGAGTTATTGGATAACTTCCCATCTCGCCACCCAGTACTTGACCAATAAAAATCATCCGTGGAATTGGTTGCTACATTTCTAAAAAATGGAGCAATCAAAACGGTGCTTTCAGACAATGATTCTGTATTCAAAGTATTCGTCAAGTAAGAAAAATAATCATCAGGATTATGACTTGCACCATGCACCACAATGACTGCTTGGGTCAAATTTTCCCAAGCTGCATCCTCTTCATAGATTGGATAGTTACTGTAAAATTCGAAGGCACCACTTCCTGTAGTTCCATTTAATTGAATCGTTTGCACACATTGAGAAGGAGTGGTACAAGGCGCCATCGAAGTGATAATATTACTTTCTTGAGTGGAAAAAGTAATATTAACTGGTGTATCTAATTCTTCTCCATTGGCTCCAATCTTACCTGCGTTCAATGTAAGTGTGTAGGTTGTCGAGTAGTTTAACTCCACTTCAATATTTGCTTTTGAATTACTATTGGTATAAGTAATTGTTGGGGTTTCTGTTCCACCATTGGAAGTAATTGAAAATTGAGCAGAGAAAGCACTCGGGTCAATTACTGATGAAAAGGACATGGTTATCGTTCCATCAATTGAAATATTTTGTGCATTATTTGTCAACGTTGCTCCATCAACTGAAATGGATAAGAGGGAGATTTTTTCTACGGAAGAATCATCATCTTTTTTGCATCCAAAAGCTAAAAGAATAAAAACGAATACGCCAATTTTACTTAATAATTTCATTCGACTAATCTCTTTAAAAGTGTGTTATTTCATTGCGGAAAAATAAACATACGGCCGATTTAATTTTTCCAAAAGAAAAAAATAAATGGCCATATGTTTTAATAAGCATCTGTATGATAATTTTATTAAAAAGTATTAATCACAAAAAGCATAAGGACAAGCCGATGATTGAGTGGACGTTGAAGCAGCAGCACAATCTATTCCTCCATAGGTCCACGTTCCACCGCCTACTTTATATCCCCACGAACCTGCGTATTCCCATGTCTCTCCTGTACCATCAACATTTGAATCTCCATATATTTCAATGATATCCATTCCATCGAATAATTCTATCGCATCATCTCCATTTTGAGACATAGCATCTGCTTGATAAACTGCAGCATATTGGTCATAACATCCACCAAAATAAGTTGCAATTGTTCCTGGCTCACGTGAGACTAAAATATGATCTCCTTCGCTTGCTGATTCAGCTGGAAAAGTAAATTCAATACCATCCGTTCCACCTCCATTATTTGCCACACCTAAACTATACTGACTCAAATCTGCAATATCTCGATTGACTCTGACCTCAACAAATTTTCCACCATTGGTTCCTGAACCATCCCAAAGCAAAGCAGAAACACCTTGCAATTGCATCGGATTACAAAATGGATATTTACAAGTTGAAGTTGCATCGGTTGCTGCACCAACTAGATTTTCCACACAAGCTACTCCTGCGTAAATCCATTCCCCTGCTAATTTATAAGCCCATGAATCTGTGTATTCCCAAGCTTCGCCAGTTCCATCTACGCCAGGTTCTCCAAAGGATTCAATCGCCACACTTCCGTTGTAAAGTAGAATTGCATCATCTCCATTTTGAGTCAAGGCATCTGTAGTGACTATGGTGAAATCGTTATAACAATTTCCAAAATAAGCCATCGCATTCGCTTCATCAGCGTCTCGAACAACAAAAATATTATCTCCGGCGGAAGCACTTGTCATGTCTGGGAAAATAAAATCTATATCATTTGGATCAGGTGCTGCTCCATTGGATGCCACCTCTATTCCGTAGATGCCTAAGTTAGGAATATCTTCTAATACTAATAAATGAACGGCTCGAACTCGACCATCTGCACCATCAATATAATTATCTAATTCCATCACTCCTCGGAGCTCAAGAGCGGGAGGTAAATCTCCTAGATTTAAGTTTACAAGTTGAGGAGAATCTTCTACCGCATTATTCAAATTTGAAATAGCAACCGTAATCGCTTCTGCTCCTTCAAGGTCTCCATCATTAATTCCAGTCAACTCAATTGTACCCGTGGTACTTCCAGATGGAATATTGATAGAGTTTGCACTAGCAGAATAATCTGTATCTAGTATCGCTACTCCTCCAAAAACTAAATCCATAGAAACTTCCTCTAAAATGGCTACATCAATGGTAGCAGTAATTACCGCTGTTCCTCCTTCAAAAAAGTCTGTTACATCAGCACTTAAGGTCACGCTTGGCGGTACAAAACCAGCAGTCGTAAATTCAAATGAAAAATTACTTGTACTAGCTTGCCCTCCTGTACCGTAAGTTCCTGTAGGTAAACTAATCGTGTAAGTTGTTTCATAGTCTAAAGGATTAGCAAAACTGACTGTTGCAAATGAATTACTTGCATCATAATTTATCACTAAGTCTACTGCTGGACTAATCGTCAAAGCCGACTCCAAAGTTGAAGTATTTACTCCATGAGAAAAAACTAGCTCTAAGGCTCCGATGACTGAAAAATTATCTTCCCCTGAGCTAATGACTGCACCATTGCTCTTCACTTGAAGCACTCGAAAGTCATTAGTGAGCGGTAGGTCATTGATGTCGTCATCATCTTTGCAAGAAGAAAACACAACTAATAACAAGGCAATTACAAAAAGTAATTTTGAGGCAAAATTTGTTTTATTTAAAAAATTAATATTTTTCATTTTTATAAATTATTTCTTTGTTTTAAAATTGTATTCATCCACCAGTTGTTGCAAAAAGTCTGCATCCGTTTCATCCATAAAAATCAAATAGAGTTTTTCTCCATTGATATCTTTAGTCGTCAATCGCTTAGGAATTTCTGCAGTAGACTTGTTCGTGAAATATTTAAAAAAAGCTAAGCCTAATAAGTATGTTCCATTTGAAGATGGATGTTTATCATCATCAAATAAATTTAGATCAGGTCGCCATTTTCTAGCTTCCGCAAAAAGAGGTCCGCAAGGAACGAAATCAGTATTGGTTTCTTTGCAAAGCTTTTCGTACATCCGAGTAATTTCAGGTTGCATCAATGGATTCGATTTGTAAGCCCAAGTCATCATGAAAATAGGTTCTGCCCCTTTTTCCCGAACGAGATCTACAAATTTTTTACTGTACTCCATAAAGTCCTCCGGTGTATCAATTGCGCTTCGACTATGATTATTAAAAACAACATAATCCCATTGGTGATCTTCCAACATTTTCCTAGTCACCGTCCCTTTTTCACTTTTCCAATGTTGTCCTAAATTAGAACCACCAACGGTAGATTGTCTCGTTTCAATTACCACATCTTGAGTTTTTGCCATCGAAGTAACCACTTGGGATAGATTGTAGAAATAGGTAAAACTATTTCCCACAAATAAAACTCTAGTGGTATCCTTTTGCGCAACACTTGTGCTACAAAACAAAAAGACAAGTCCAATGCTAAAAGCTATTTTTAATAAGTTGATTTTAAACTTCATCGTTTTTCCTTATTCGTTAACTGGTGTTTTAGCAAAAATTCCAGGATCCACAGGAGCATTAGAATTAGAATTTAATTCTGCCTCTGAATATGGAAAACGCTCTGGGTAAGGAGGGTTTGGCCCATTTACCAAGACAAAAGGAACTGCAATATTCTGATCACTTTTACGAAGTCTTCTAGCATCGTCGAAAGGCATATGCATTCCAAATCCTGAAACATATCGTTCTTCAATGACTTCTCTTAAAAATGCTGTTTTAGCATCGGCTCCATCTGGATTTTCAATTCCACCATTATCAAAATCAGCCGCTTCAAATGCTAAATATGAAAATGGTTGCGTATTATAATTGTCATTTAAATGACCTCCCGAATTTAACCACGCACGAACATCATTCAGGTGAGGAAGTCCATCTGCTAATGTTCCATTACGAGCACCACATTCCGCAAGAATCAATTTATTTTCAAAAAACGTCACCATGTTTTGTGGTTCGAATTTATCGATAATACCGTTGTTTCCATTCCATGCTTCATCAATTTGATAATAGCCTAAACGAGCAGTTTCGTCTGTTTTTGCATGATTTCTTGAATTAGCATTGGTAGCATCTAACATTTGTAACAAATAACTCTGGGTACCATCTGCTCCCAAATTTCCAACATCACCGGCTCGCGATCCTTCCAGCATCACCCAAAATGTATTTTTGTCTCCTTCTGAATTAGTCTCTGCACCACGAGGGATAAATTGCATATCTCCATCCGCTGAAGAAATTCCATTTTGCGCAAAAGTCATCGCATTTCCGTAGTCTTTCATTTGCATATAATAGCGAGCCTTCAAAGTATTGGCAGCTGCAATCCATTTTGTTTTGTCACCTTCAAAATAAATATCTTCTGTCAAATTTTGACTAGATGCAGATTCTAAATCTTTTATCGCATCATCCAACAATAAATGAAGTGCATTATAAACACTTAATTGGTCATCAAATCGTGGATCTAAAATTTCTGCTATATTGACTTCGCTGTAAGGAATATCCCCATATAAAGAAGCAATAGTTCCTGTAGCATGAGCTTCGATTACTTTAGCAATTCCTGTTAATAATAGGTTGTCAGAATTATTGATGATGTACCGCATATTTGTAATCACCCCTACATATAATGATCGCCAAGTTCCATCTGAATCACCATTAGAAATATTGTATCCATATTGATTAGCGAAAATGGATGCAAAACCAATTAATTGACCGGTGTACATGTTAGCTACATTATTGATTCGACCACATTGGACTTGCACATTTGCAAGCATACCTCCCGTCAAAAATAATTTCTCTTCTACATCTTCAAGTACCACATCATTAGGATTTTCATTAATTCCTTCATTGAGTGATTCACAAGAAGCGCAAAAAAACAAACAGGTGATGAGTAGATATTTTGATAAGATATTTTTCATAATTGTATTTTTATTGATTATGAATTCAAGATGATGGGTTCAAGATTACTGAAAAGTGTTTTATCACGTATCGGAAAATCCTGAATACATCATCATAAATCTTTAATTATTTTTTAATAGTTTAATAAAATACTGAACAAATAGGATTTGGTTTGTGGGTTAGTAAAATATTCTACACCCAAGGCTTGTCCCACTCCATTTTGATTAACTTCTGGATCAATTCCCGGAACGTTGTTAATGTTAATTAAATTCCTTCCCGTTGCCATAAACACAATACTTCCAAATCCAGTTTTTGCTTTGAAAGCTTCACTATTCAAAGTGTAGCTCAAAGAAAGTTCTCGAACTTTTGTCCAAGTAGCATCATAAATATTAAAATTATACGCTTGATTAGCACCTAATCCCCCTCCAATTCCTGTTCGATACCAGCTTTCATCCAATAATACCGGACCTCCTCCAAAATTCTTGATATTTCCTCGAACTGTTGTTCCAGCAAGAATAACATCTCCAGCGTAATTCTCTAAATTTTGATCTAATGTAACTAGGTTGGCAGTTTCCATGGTAGTTCCGAATCTGTTAAGTACATGTAGCGTTCTAGGGTTAAATTCGCCTCCTTGAGAATGTTCAATAACTGCGTTTAGGCGGAAATTTTTATAGGATAAATTCAAGTTTAAACCACCTCTCCAATCTGGATTTGGATCTCCCAAAACAATAGAATTAGGTGTCAACTGAGGGAAACCATTTTCATCTAAAATAAATTTTCCATCAGCATCGGTTTGAGAACCTGTTCCAAAAATTACTCCCAGAGGATGGCCTTGTACCGCAGCAGAAGCTACTTCTCCTCCTCCTAATTCGATGGATTGTGTCCCAAATAAATCCGTTACTAGATTTCTATTTCTTGACCAATTAATCGAAGTATTGAACTTCCAATCTTTTGTATTAAGGATTTCGTAACCTAAGTCTAACTCTATTCCTTTATTTTCCATTGCTCCAAAATTACCATACTGAGTAGAGTAACCTGATGATGGGGTTAAGCTCACATTCAGAAGAATTCCTTCAATTTCGTTTTGGTAATAGGTAGCTGTAAAAGAAAGTCTATCATTTAAAAATCTAAGGTCAGTTCCTATTTCCCATTCTGTTTTTATTTCAGGTTCAAGGTTAGGATTTCCTAAATTATTATCTACTCGGAAACCACCTCCAAATAAATCAATATCTAATGGATTATTTAAAGTAGAATAAGAGAAGCTTCCTTCTGATAAGGTTTGGAATCTATGTGCAGCAGGTTGAACTCCCACTTTTCCCCAAGAAGCTCTTAATTTACCAAAAGACAATAAATCATTTTTTAAAACAGTCTTCGTAAAATCCCAAGCGGCATCAATTGCTGGATAAAAGAAAGAACCATCTACCGTAGAAGATGCTTCCAAGCCTCCTGAAAAATTCACATTTAGCTGATCATATAACTCAAAATTTAAAATTCCATAGCCTCGATTCGACCGTCGGTTAACTCTTACTTTTTCAAAAATAGAAGCCTCCGATGAGGTATTGAGTGAAGTCGTTTCTTTCGTGGAGTTGACGAGGAATCCAGTAATTCTTCCTGTGTTTCTTTGGAAACTTCTATCGTTGATACTCCATCCTGCCGTTGCAGTTAAACCAATATCATCTGTAAGATTGAAATTTGCTTTTCCTATAACATCTAAGTTCAAATCTCTTTCACCGATTGCATCTTCATTAAGTACACCTGTTTGAACTTCTCCAGCTGATCCGATGGGGAAAAAGTAAGTTCTTTTATCATCACTAATATCAGCATTCGCTCGCGTAATTATTTGTAGCCAACTATTTGGAGTAATCGTTAACTGTGGCGTAACGGTGAAGCGATTTACATTAGTTTCTCCCAATTGCTCGAATGCTGTCCACAAAGGATTATTATAAACGGGGTTTATAGTATTTCCTAAATACCTTCGATAGGATCGATGTCGATTACTAAATGCGATATTATTATCATCGAAGTAAGTTCCTTTGTAATCACTATTATCAAAATCTGCAGGAGTTCTAGTCAAACCTAACATCAAACCTGATACATTTTGGCTTTGCTGAATTCGATTGGAATTCGTATAAGTGTAGGCTACTTTATTAGATAGCGTGATATAGTCGTTAAGAAATGCTTTATAGTTAAATCTTAGGTTAGTTCGATTGTAAGTAGAATTTCGGATAATACCATCCTGAGTCAAGTTTCCAAGGCTGAAGAAATAAGTATTTTTATCATTACCTCCGCTTATGGTCAAGTCATTTTGGAAAAAATGTCCGGTCTGAAATGCACCATCCCAGTTTTTATCCACAAAAGTTTCTTTAGAATTTTTTTCTAAAATTGGATAATAGATCGTTCCATCATCCGCTACGAATCGTTGTCCTGAGTCATCAACAACATCTGCTCCACCAGAACGGTCAGGAATGTAATCACCCCAAGATTCGATGGCAGTAGGGCTGAAAGTTCCATTGGTACCTTGTCCAAAAAGCTCTTGTCGATCAATTCGGCCGTCCACTTGATCAATAGAATAACTCGATTTAAATGAAATCTTAGCCTTTCCAGATTTTCCAGATTTTGTCGTAATGACGATTACACCATTCGCAGCCCGACTTCCCCAAAGTGCAGCAGCAGAAGCACCTTTTAATATTTGCATCGATTCGATGTCTGCTGGGTTAATATCATTTAATCTTGAACCTTGTGAGACTCCACCATTTCTTCCTCTGATGAGTGTACCTCCACCGCCATAACTAGTTGAATTATTTAAAGGAACTCCATCTACGATAATTAATGGTTGGCTATCTCCACTAATCGTATTGGCTCCTCTAATTTTTATGGAACTCCCAGCTCCAGGGTCACCATTGGGACGAATAATTTGCACACCAGAAGCTTTACCGCTCAAAGAGTTGATTAGGGTAGCTTCTCCTGATCGGACAATATCTTCCGAATCTACAATGGAAGAGGTAGAGCCTTGTTCATCTCTCCTTTCTGTGAAGCCTAAGGCAGTAACGACTACTTCGTTAAGTTGAGCACTAGATTCTGATAGCACTATTTTAATCTCCGAACGGCCATCAAGAGGAATCTCTTTGGTGTCAAAACCGGTGTAAGAAATAATCAGCGTGGGATTAGTTCCACTCACCGAAAAAGAGAAATTTCCATCAAAGTCAGATGAAGTCCCATTGCCCGTTCCTTTTTCAAGTATAGTAGCTCCGATAAGTGGCTCACCATTAGAATCACTTACATTACCTGAAACAGTTTGAGCCATGGCCAGTTGTTGCGATAGACCAAATATCACAAATAATAAAAATAAATGTATTGATTTTTTCATGTTCTAAATAGTTTGATTTCTAAATGTAGATGTATAATAAAATTTCAAATATTCAACCCTTCTTTTTGAAAGCAATTAAGTATCTTGACGGGTCAACAGTTAAGAATAGAAATTGTTAAGCCCAAAATTATCAAAACAAAATTCTTTTTTTTAATGTAAACTTGATGCTTCATACTGTTTTACACTTTTTTACATCGCTAATATTTTAAATGGAGGAGAATTTAAACGAAAAATTTATTCAGAAACTGGAGGAAAAATATGGAACTTGGGAGAAAATCACCTCTAAGTTCGGTACTACCTCGTTTGGAGAAATTGCCAAAGATTTAAGTATTAGTGCGAGTCAATTTTCAAAATTAATTTATGGAACTGCCACAGAGGGAATGTATTCTAGATCAATTGCTAATATTGATCGCTTGATTAAACTGGAGAGAACTCGAAAAGAATTAGAAAAAACCTTAGCTCAAAATAAAGCTTATCAAGCTGAATTAGAACAGCTTCAAAAGCGAACTCCTCTTAAACGAAACTTGATTTTATTTCCTATTTTGACTCTATTGCTGGGAGCTTTAGGGATGTATTTTTATCATGCCAACACCTCGTTAGATAATAATACTATCCAATCTAGAAGTCATCCACTTTTGGAATATTTTGATCAAGGGTTCGATGCAGCTTTTGATTCTCCTTATTTACTAGAATCAGAGGCACAAGAAAATTGTCCTTGTAGTGCATTTGAGGGAGAATGGTCGCTTGAGAGCCCTTTTAAGTTACCGCTACCGGGAAGTAGAAAACCTGGCTTGTATTACTTAGCAGCGAAAGCTGACCTTAGAATGAGATGTTCCAATATCAATGCACCGTATGTTGAGAAAGGAAAAGCGATGATAGGATATGAATACTTAATTAGTGAGTTATGGGTGGATACAGAACAGGAACCACTTATTCCGAAGTATTTTGATATCAATCGTAAAGAATACACACCAGCATTTAAGGCGATGGATTTTGAGAAAGATTCCCGATTTAAAAGAGTGGCGGTACTACATGCCTTTAATGTTAATAATTTTGAAATACATCCTGACTCCATTGTTCGTCGTGCGGAATTGACAGGGCGTTTTATTTCTGATCTAGATAAAGACTTGGCAAAGGCATACGAGATTGATATCAAGCATATCGTAAGGAATGTATTGGGAAATCTGACCAAGACCAATTGTGAAACTGCTCCCAATCCATTTTGTGATCCCAACGATTTGGAGGAAGGCAAAAGTGTAATTAGCTTTGATTGTATTTACACTATTGAAGCTGAAAATTTAGGCTTGGGAGGAGGGTACCCTTATACAAAACGTTTTCGTTTAATGAATCAACATTATTCAGATCATCTGACTTGCCAATGCAATTGAGGTCGAGATAGTCTTTAAATAGTGTCTACAATTAAGTTTTATAAAGAAAATCTTTGCTGAATTTTGAAATATATTATCAACGTATTTTCCATTTGGGCTAACCTTTTTAATTGTTTATTCTCTCTATTATTTAGTGGATTGAAATCTAATAGGTTAGTCTATACAACTAGTCGTGGAAAGAAAAGAAAATTAGACCTTTACCTTCCTAAGAATAATGGGCAACCTTTCCCTCTAGTTATATTTTTTCATGGAGGTGGTTGGATGTCAGGCGGTAGAAAAATTATTGAACCAGGAGTACTTCGTCAAGTCAAAAGAGGTTATGCAGTTGCCTCCGTTAGCTATTCCTTTATTCCTTGGAAAAAATGGCCCACCCAAGCGCATGAAATCAAAGCGGCAGTCCGTTGGCTTCGTGCCAATGCTGAGGAGTATAATTTAGCTTCAGATAAAATTTTTGTTTGGGGAGTTTCTGCAGGAGCGCATTTGGTAAATGTTTTGGGTTGTTCCAATACTAGGAAAGAATTAGAAGGAATTTTAGAACCTCAAAATATTTCCAGCGAAGTGCAAGGAGTGATCTCTTGGTATGGATTTTCAGATTTTAGTCAAATGGGAAAAAATGGCTTCATTGCTTTTTTGACAAATATTGCCACTTCCATACTCGTTGGTGAAAATGTCAATAAGAATACTGAAAAAACCCAAAGCGCTAACCCAATCAATTATATCAATCAAAATACGTCTCCATTTTTTATTATGCATGGGGACAAAGATACCATAGTTAATATTCATCAAAGTGAATTACTACATGCTGCGTTGCAACAACAAGGAATCCAATCGACCTATAATCGAATCCCTAATCATTACCATGCTGACGTTCGATTTAATCAAGATGTTCATATCAAAAAGATTGAAACATTTATGGATAACATTGCTTTTACAAAAAAATAAGAGGATGACTTTTATCAATGCTAGATGCGATGGTTACTTCATCTCACTTAAAAATTCTTCTTTGAATTGCCTGCCAATTGGAAGTTCAATTTGACCAATTTCCACGTCATGAGAGGTGAAAGCAGTTACCTTATTTTTTGCCACAATAAATGATTTATGGATTCGGATAAATTGATCGGGTGGAAGTGTTTGGTAAAAGTTTCCGATGGAATATTTGGTTAAAAAAGATTGATTTGTTAAAACTATTTTTACATAATCTTTAAGGCCTTCGATGTATAAAATGTCATCCAGTTCGATTCGAATATTTTTCCGATTTGCTTTGATCAGGATGTTTGTAATTGTATTGTTATTATTACTTGATTCTTGAAGCGCCAAAAACTTATCTATCGCTTTTACAAATCGAGGAAACGGAATTGGTTTGACTAAATAATCTAAAACATTTAATTCAAATCCTTCCACCGCATATTCTCGATAAGCGGTAGTGATGATGATTTTTGGTTTGATTTGTATTGAATCAATTAATTCTAAACCATTAATCTCAGGCATTTCAATATCCAAAAAAAGTAGATCAGGTTGAACTATTTTTAATTGACGGTGCGCTTCTAGCGGCTCGGTGGAAGAACCACAAATTTCGAATTGTTCAAACTTTGAAAGATGTTGTTCGATGACTTTAATGGCTAAAGGTTCATCATCTAAAATATAACATTGGAATTTTAATTTCATACTTACTTCAAATTTAAGGTTAATCGAACTTTATAAAAATCGTTTCTATCATCAATTTTTAATTCATGTTCATTTGGATAAAGTAATTGTAATCGTTGTTGAATATTTTTCAAACCAATCCCACCTGAAATATTATCAATTCTTTTTTTAGTTTTTTTACTGTTCTCTATTTGGAAAAGTAATTGACTGTTTTCGATTTGTAAATGTATTGTTATGTTGAATATTCCATCTGTTCCGACTCCTCCGTGTTTGAAGCAATTTTCGGCAAAAGGAAGTAAAAGCAAAGGCGAAATTTTGATTGAATCTATGTTCTCTTCGAGCTTCATTTCTATTTTTAATTTTTCTCCATAACGTAGTTTTTCTAACTCAACATAGTTTCGCAAAAGTTGAACTTCTTTGGATAGAGCGACTTTTTCTAAACTTGCTCGATAAACTAAGTAGTCTAACAACTCTGTCAACTTTAGAATGCTATCAGCGGTCAAATCAGATTTCATCAAAGCCAAACTATAAATATTATTGAGAGAATTAAAAAGAAAATGTGGTTGTAGTTGCCCCTTGAGTAGTTTGATTTCCGCTTCCGCTTTTGCTTTGATAAGTTGCTCGTTGAGTTGTTGTTTTTTTCGCCAATCACCGATGATGTAAATACAAATCGCTAATGCAATGATGGAATAATCACGAATGACATTTTTAATCACCTTCGTTGGAGGAATGTTGAAATGTTGTCCGTTTTCTAAATAATTAATCAGTTCCAACCATTTTATTCTTCCCCAGAATACAAAAATAGCTGCAATCAAAACAGAAAGTAGAAACCAATGAATCTTGTTTTTTATTAAAAACTTTGGGACAACATAAAATGCAATTAGATAAGTTGGAATCATTAACAGCGGTAATGATAAAAGTGTGGAACAAATAAAAGTCCAGTTATTATTGGAATGCAAATGCATCATGTTGGCTAAATATTCCGAAAGCACATAAATCCCCCAAAAGAGAAGATGAAGAAAAATTTCCTTCGTGAATATTTTGCTAAAGATCATTGACTAATAATTTTTCTTTTAGAAAATTAGATTCAAATTAAAAGAAAAAAATGAAAGAGAGTGTATTTGTAGATGACCAACTGGCTAGGGTAGAGGAACGACTGCTAATTTAATAAATAGCTGGACTTTTCAAGTCCAGTAGTTGAAACTGGACTTGAAAAGTCCAGCTACATGTTGAATCTCTACGTAAAAGTTGAGTTCCTCTACTTTCTGAATTTCGCGTTGAATTTTGAAATAAGTTTGGATTGATATTAATTTCTTCACAAAAATAATTTGATCATGAAAAACAAAATTCAAAATTTATTCTACGTATGTACATTGTTATTATTTACAGGAGGATTGTTTTCATTCTCTTCTAACGAAAATAATCCAGCAACAGCATCTGAATTCAATGGTGAAATTTATCTCACTTTTGCAGGTAAGCATGCTGGGAAAATTACGCAAGGAGATTTAAATAGAACCTATGAAGTTGGCATCGATGGCTGCGCCCGAGATTTAAATATTTTTCAATTTGAATTGAAAATTACTAAAGATGGAAAGACTACTTCCCATGAAGGTAATTCTTCCAGATTGACTCAAGCAATGTTGTCAGATTTAAGAAGTCTTTCGAAAGGAGATGAATTTATTTTTAAACAGATAAAAGCCTATTTCCCAGACGGAAAATCAGAGGTAGGTGTTAAGAGTGAAAAGTTTACAGTCGTTTAAAATTGATTAGTTGATATATTTGAAAAGGGAAGCAGTTCACGTCGAATTGTTTTCCTTTTTTTTGTGAAAAAAATAACAGTAAATTTTTTAAAATTGATCATGCTCACTTTTACAACAATGTAATTATTAAAGACAGTTTTAAACTTTTGAAAAAGTTATATTATTTCTATTTTTAGCATTTAACTAAACCAGACACCTATTTCAAAAAAAAACAAACTGTATGATTCGAAAGGCATTTTTCTTGCTTCTATTTTTAGTCACTCAGGTTTGTTTTGGGCAATACTCTTCTTCCTTGCATTTCGATCATTTGACTATAAATGATGGACTCACTCACAATACCATTTTTTGCATTTTAGAATGAGAAATATGATTTATTTGAAAATGCTGAAAATTAGTTTTTAATAATTTTTTCAACAAAAAGTAATTCACCGTTTCTATTTTGGATTTTTATAAAATAAATTCCTTGATTTAGATTTGATAGGTTAAGTTGTACACTTTTATTTTGGTTGTTGATTCGTTTCCGTTCTTTTCCTGATACATCTACCATCGTGATAATTGAATTTTCAGGAATGCTATTTATAGTGATTAAGTTTTCAATTGGATTTGGAAAAACTTTTATGTCTGTTTTTGAAATATTGTTTAACGCAACTACTTCAATAGAAATGTCCGTAGAAGTTGTATCAGCAATGCCGCATTTGTTAACAATTAGTTGAATTGTAAATGTATTGTTATTTTGAAAGTCATGAATCGGATTCGCCTCAGTAGAAACTTCACCATCTCCAAAATTCCATTGGTAAGAATCTGTATATGTTGAATTATTACTAAAGGTAATTTCTGTTCCATTTTGAGTAAATGAAAATTCAGCAACTGGATCAAATGTTCCAACATTCCATTCTGACAAATCATCATAGGCAACTATTTTGGCAGCTTCTTTTATCGTATTAGCTTCGGACTCAGTCAGCGAAGAATTGAACGTAACTAGAGTCGGATTTTTTTGAAATAAAATAGCATAAAAAGTACAAGCAGCAGCATAAGAACCTGCCAACGATGGATGAGAACCATCTGAACTATACAAATCAATATCAGGATGGTTGTCTCGTAAATAATGCCAAACTGCACCTACAGGTGAAACGTAGGCTTCATTGTCATCACCCATCATTCGATATCGAAGATTTAATAAACTATCCATTCCTTCATAAGTACACACCGGAGGCCAATTAGCACAGTTTGAAGCATCTCCATTTTCACGACCCCAAGTCATATAGAATACGGGACGAGTACAAGCATCATTCGCTCGAATAGAATCACACAGAATTGTTGCAAATGGAAAAACTTCTGTCGCTACTTGTGCATCAGGGAAAGAAGGCTCTTGACTTTGTGCTTGCAATACTACATGATTCCAATTATTAGCATTAATTTTTGCTAGAGCTGTAGCGTTAGTAGCATGATTCATTAGTCGATTTCCACCTGGAGTATGCTTATCATAAATCAAAGTGTCTCCAACTGATAGAGCTACATCGTAAACTAATTGAGGAAGATTATTCACTCCAGTATAACTATTCCCAATGAAGAGTACTTTTTTGGTTTGTGAATAGAGGTTGAATGAAATAAAAATGGCTAGGATAAAAGTGAAACTTTTCATAAGATGGTGATTAGGTATAAATTGAAATGAATGATCAAATCAAAAAAATTAAGAAACTCAATTTTGACTCATTTTTAGTTATATTATCTAGATGAAAAAAGCCACGTGCAAGTTTATTAAGGACTTTCTCATAAAAATATCATGTAAGTTTGAATGTGTCTTTTTAAAACCATATAAGACATTTAAGAACATATAAGCCTCCATTATAGGAATCTTATATATTCTTAAATGCCTCATATGGTTCAAATTTATTTTCATACTCGCACCTCATATTTTTATTTTAAAAAACGCGATACTTTGAATCTAAAAATTGATTGGCTTCTTCCTCCTGAAATTTCGCAGTTGCATTATCCCAATGAAGCGTTTGGTTTGGAAAACGTCCTGCAATCACTCCAAGCAAAATAGTTTCTGTCAATCGAGAAGCGTAAGAAAAAGGTGCAGTTACTGTTCCGTTTCCTAAGCAAGCGTCAATAAATTGATGATAATGTTTTGGTGCTTCTGCTTCGTAATCTCTCACGGGTTCTTCCAATTTGAATTTTGAAATATCCATTTCCTGATATTTTCCATCGACAATTAATTTGGGCATTAATTGAAAATGCGGTAAATATAATCTTCCTTTTTCTCCAATAAACATAGCACCTTGATCGTGCAGGACTTCATCGTCTGGCAATTTTAAATCTTCATGAGGCGCAGGAGCACCTTCACCATCCGACCAAATCCAAGTGAGATTTTCGGTCGTATATTTTGTTCCGGGAAACTCATAAGTGACTTCATTTTTTTCTGGAAAACCAAATCCATTAGATTCTCTACATTTATTAGTAATTGTTGTTGGAACATCTAATTGCAATGCATTATAAGGTGTGTCAAAAATATGAACGCCCATGTCACCAAGAGTACCACAACCATAGTCCATTAATTTTCGCCAATTCCCAGGATGATAAACATCTTTTTTATAAGGTCTTTTGGCAGAAGTTCCGAGCCAAAGATTCCAATCTAAATGTTCTGGAGTTGGGTCTTCACCTTCTGGAACCGCTCCATCGTAACCCCAGTTTTTTGGCGACCACGCTCTGACCGAACTTACCTTTCCAATGATACCATCTTGGATCAAAAGTGTCGCTAACTTATAATCGTAAAAAGAATGAACCTGAATGCCCATTTGGGTAATCAAGTTTTTTTCCTTCGCCATTTTTTGCATTGCTCTAGCTTCCGACACATGATGAGTTAAGGGCTTTTGGCAGTAAACTGCTTTGCCTAATTCCATGGCCATCATCGAAGCAGGAGCATGAGTATGGTCAGGAGTGGAGACAATAACTGCATCAACCTCGCCTTCCATTTCTTTTAAAAGTTTTCGATAATCTTTGTAGACTTTTGCTTTCGGAAAAAGTGCTTTTGCAGCTGCTAAATTATTTGCATCAACATCACATAATGCTGCGATATCTACCATTTTATGAGAAGCGATTGCCTTTAGATCTTCCATTCCCATTCCTCCAACTCCAATATGTGCAGTTCTAATTCGTTCGATTTTATCAGTTGTGTCAGCAGTTGTGTCAACTCCGCAATTTGGTAAAAGTGTAACGCCAGTAGTGAGTACGGCAACTTTTTTGAGGAACTCTCTTTTTTTCATTTTGTTTTATTTTTATAATTTTTTGATTTTTATATTTCTAAACCAAAGCGGACTATCGTGATCTTGCAGACAGATGTATCCCTTTTTGAAGGTGCCATATTTTGGAAAATCTTTCCATTTGCCTTTTGCTTTTCGTTCTTCCCAATCTTTTGACCAAGGTACAAAAGACAAAACTTTTTTCCCATTCAACCAATGCTCTGCCAACTCAGGGGTGAATTTAATTTTTGAGGAATTCCATTCGCCCGCAGGTTTGATTATTTTTTGATTAGGGTCAGGAATATGCATAGCATAGTCCGCTGCGGTTTTTTGCCACTCTTCTAATTTTGCATTATTGATTTCTTCCCATTTGAGATCATCTAATAATTGATACTCAGGAGCCACTTCATAAGGACCAGAATATCCTTCTTGGACGTGGTAGAGTATTCCGCTATTTCCGCCCTCAGGTATTTTCCATTCTAAATACAATTCAAAATTTTCGAACTGTTCCGCGGCGTAGATAATATCTTTTCCTCCTTGGTGCTCTGATTCTAATTTTGCTTCTGTGGAAAAAGTAAGTGCGCCATCTTTGATGATCCATTGAGAGGGGAGGGCATCGCCATTGTAAGCTCGCCAACCTTCAGTACTTGTTCCATCAAAAAGGACAATCCATTCGTTAGTTTTCGAATTTGTTTCGGTGGTTGCTTTTGCTTCAGGTGGAGATTCTGCTGTTGGTTTTGGATCAGTTTGGCAAGAGTAAAAAATAAAAGTGATTAAAAAAATAGTTGCGATTTGTTTCATGAATGATTTATTAAAAAATTAAATTGAAAGTAGTTAAAAGTAATAATTTATTTTTCGATTGGTTTGATTTTAAAATTTCTCATGGAATTTTTTTGCAACCACTATTGTAAATCAGTTTACTCAGGTAGTCATATATTTATCCATATAAAGTGGGTATGGATTTTTTATGAAAATATATAATTGCTCATGGTTTACCAATTTTTAAATTGGAAAAAGCATCATTTATTTTTTTTAATAAAAATACCAATTCAAAAAATAGTCTTCTGGCAATGTTTTTGAATTGATATTTGGTGCCCAAGTTGTAAATAATTACAAAATAGGTAGTTTGATATTTTCAAATTATGATCCTCCCACCTTGTACTCCCCACGATAAGATACTGATAAAACCAACATAACCACTACCCATGAAATACAATTTACTAATTATAGCTCTGCTATTCCTATTGCCTAGTTGGAGTATTCAAGCACAGATAACCTACTCAGGAAATCTCATCTTTAACTCTCAGGCAGACCTAGATTCTTTTCCAAGTAATTATATAAATGTAACCGGTAATCTTTATATCCAAAATTCGGATATCACCGATTTATCTCCCCTGAATAATATTCAATCTGTCGGGAGTGATATAGTAATTTCTGGAAATTCAAATTTAACTACTCTTAATGGATTAAATAATTTGCTGACAATCGGTGACGATTTGACGATCAGTACGAATGCTAATTTGAACTCGATTTCAGGGTTAAATAACTTGACCTCGATTTCAGGATTTTTAAATATTCAATTCAATTCTAATTTGACGACTATTACTGGTTTTGACCAGTTAAATTCAGTTCATGATTATTTTAAATTGTATTATAATGAGAAACTAAATTCGATTAGCGGGTTTAATAGTTTAAGTTACTTTGGTGGTGATGTTGATATTTATAGATGTAATTTAATTTCTTCTTTTGCCATGTTTAGTAACGTGACAAGTATTGGAGGTTCGTTTTCTTTAGAAAATAACAATGTAATTACAAGTTTAGATGGATTTGGGAATTTACAAACTGTAGGTGATTATTTGTCCTTGGAAAATTTAGTTCGGGTAACTGATTTTGATGCGTTATCTAATCTGACTTCAGTCGGGTCAGGAATTTCTATTTCAAATAATTCAGCTTTAACTAATATCAATGGGCTTGGAAATATTTCATTTTCGAGTAGTCCAACGATTAATATTCGATTTAATAAGCAGTTAACTTCTTTAGCTCCGTTGAGTTTTCTCTCAGGAACTATTAGGAATTTAATTCTTCAATCAAATGATGGTATTTCTGATTTATCACCTTTTAGCGAAGTAACGAATGTACAATTTAGATTGGCGATTTCGGAAAAAGGAATTACCTCATTATCAGGTTTGGAAGGAGTTACTTATATCGGAGATGATCTTGAAATATCTTCTTGCGATGAATTAATTAGTACCTCGGCATTGAGTAATGTAACTGTATTTGGCGGAGATATTAATATTCGATTTAATAAAAAGTTGATGGATATTTCTGGGTTGACTCACCTTAATTTGGCAATGGGAGATTTGGAATTATTGGCGAATGATCAACTAGCTGATTTTTCTCCATTGAGTAATTTGACTGCTGTAACTGATGAATTTTATGTCCGAGATAATCCAGTAACAAGTTTGGCAGGTTTGGAAAATTTGACTTTAGTAGGACAAGATTTCACGTTATTAGTGAATCGAAAATTAGAAAATATTGAAGCATTGAATAATCTTCTAATAGTAGGCAAACGATTGAGAATTATTTCTAATAATGAATTAACTTCTTTGCGTGGGTTAGATAGTTTGATCAGCGTTTCTAATAATGTTGAAATATATAGTAATGAAAAATTAGAGGATGTAAATGCTTTAGCAGGCTTGGAAAATGTTGGAGGGAGTTTTTCTATTTATGATAATCAGGAGCTTGATGATTGTTGTATTTTATTAGATTTTATCAATTCAAATGAGATTGTTACTGGTGGTGTTACCATTTATGACAATGATGAAAATTGTAATAGTGTTGCGGTTATTTCAGACTTATGTGATGACCTTGATAATGATGGGGTGACTAGCTCTGAGGGTGATTGTGATGATAACAATGCTCAAGTTTTTCCTGGGAATATCGAAATATGTGATGGAATTGATAATGACTGTAATGGATTGATTGATGATGATGATCCCAATCTGGTTGGTCAGTCAGTTTGGTTTGAGGATGCAGATGCAGATGGGTTAGGTGATCCGAGTGTCAGCATTTTATCTTGCGATCAGCCAGTAGGATATGTTGATAATAATTTAGATAACTGCATTGGTTCGTCCAATCCAGATCAAGCAGATGATGATTGTGATGGAGTTGGAAATGATTGTGATCAATGTCCAACCGGTGATGATAAGCAAGATTCGGATGGCGATGGAACTCCAGATTGTGCAGAGTGGAAAGTGAATAATGGTGATGACGAAATTGATCCTGAAGATATAGAATGGGGAACAATTGAAGAGCTTCCTGCTAACTTCATTTGTGGAAATAATGATGATAAAATTTTGGTTTGTCGAGTAAAAGAAAGACCGAATCGACCAACTAGATACAGAACCAAATGTGTGAGACCTCATCAAGTGAATAAAATTTTAGCAAAAGGAGGATTTCTTGGAGCCTGCGAAGTGGTTAGTTGTGGAGAAGGAGGGCAAGGATTTATAGTTAAGGAGGAAAATGAGATCGCAGTTGGAAAAATAAAGACAACGCCAATAATTGACTTTCAAAATGAGATAACATTATTTCCAAATCCAGCCTTGCATGAAGTTTCTATTTTTGTGAAAAAATCGGATGCAACAGCTAATGTAGGAACCGTTTCAATCATTTCTTCAACAGGTCAAATTGTCAAAGGATTGGGACAAAGGAATATAGCTGAAACAATACAAGTTGATCTTAGCCAAATAGAAAAAGGAATTTATTTTGTAATGATAAAAATTGAAAACCAAGAACCATTGGTTCAAAGGTTGGTAGTTATGAAATAAAAAAATCATAGTTTTTATGAAAATATGGAGGCCAAGTTAGTTAAGTTACTAACTTGGTTTTTTTTTGTCAACAAATGATCAAGTGAAATGTTTCAAAGAAAAAAGGTGAAATAAATAATAAATAATTGAGATTCTACAGGATAAAGATTTTCCTCGCTTGATTATTTTTTTTAATTAGAAAAAAAATACTATTTTTCACCATTAGAATTAGAAACCAAAATCAATTTACAACCTGCTTGCCGACAGGCAGGTTCAAAACTCTAAAAAGAAATGGCAGTTACAAGATTATTCGATTTTATTTATTACCAAAAAGAAAATTGTCCGCAAGAGAAAGCCTACGGTCATAAAATAAATGGAGAGTGGAAATATTATTCTACTGATCAAATTATTGAAATGGCCAATCAAGCTAGTCGAGGTTTGATAAAATTGGGCGTTCAACCAGGCGACAAGGTCGCTTTGATAGTTTATAATAATAGACCTGAGTGGGTGATTATGGATATTGCAATTCAGCAAGTGGGAGCGATTAATGTACCCGTTTATCCAACGATTAGTCCCGGAGAATATGAATATATTTTCAATGATGCAGGAGTGAAAATTGCCTTCGTAGGGCAAGGTGATTTATATGACAAAGTGAATAGTAAAATTCATGCAATTCCAACTTTAACTGATATTTATACTCTAGATAAAGTGGAAGGAAGAAAATACTGGGAAGATATTTTTACGGACGAAGGACAAGACATCGTGGAAGCTCGAAAAGCTGGAATAAATCCAGAAGAATTAGCCACATTAATTTATACTTCAGGAACTACAGGTAATCCTAAAGGGGTAATGCTTTCGCACAACAATATTGTTTCTAATGTAAGATGTGTAAATGATTTATTGCCTCTTGATCCAGGAGATATTGCCTTGAGTTTTTTACCTATCTGTCATATTTTCGAAAGATCAGCAGCGTATTCTTATGCCTATTCAGGGATCAATGTTGTCTTCACCGGTACCGATAATTTAGGAGGAGAAGACGGAGATTTGCGAGCGGTGAGACCTCACTTTTTTACAACTGTACCAAGGTTATTGGAAAAGGTTTATGAAAAAATTTATAATAAAGGTTTGGAGTTAACCGGAATGAAAAAGAAATTATTCTTTTGGGCTTTGGATTTGACAGATAATTATGACTTTGATAAAGCTCCCGGTTTCAAAGATAAAGTGGCTGATAAATTAATTTTTAGCAAATGGCGAGAAGCCTTAGGAGGGAGAGTAAAAGGAATTCTGACTGGAGCTGCCGCTTGTCCAATGAAAATGGTAAAAGTATTTTCTGCTGCTGGAATTCCAATTAGAGAAGGATACGGATTGACGGAAACTTCTCCAGGGTTGACCATTAATACTTTTGAAAAACATGGTGCCATGCTCGGTACGGTTGGCCCAGCAATTGACATTATAACTGTCAAAATTGATCCTTCAGATGGAAATTACAGAGAAGGAGAAGGAGAGATTTTGGCAAAAGGCCCTAACATCATGATGGGGTATTATAATAAACCAGAAGCAACAGCAGAAGTTTTCAAAGAGATAGATGGTGAGCGTTGGTTTATGACTGGAGATATTGGTAAACTTATAAAAGGTCCAGGAGGAAACGAATTCCTAAAAATTACGGATCGTAAAAAAGAGTTGCTTAAAACTTCTGGTGGTAAATATGTGGCACCTGCTCCAATTGAGAATAAATTCAAAGAAGATTTTTTAATCGAGCAAATGATGGTGGTAGGTGAGAAGCAAAAATTTGTTTCGGCTCTTATCGTTCCTGCTCCTGAAGCACTTCAAAATTGGTGTGAAAATAATGGAGTAGAATGGACTTCCATGGATGATGCGATCAAAAATCCAAACGTGCTTGCGCAATACCAAAAATGCATTGATGGCTTCAATCCACAGTTTAGTCACATCGAGCAAATTAAGAAATTTGCATTGTTAAATACTACCTGGGATCCAGTAAAAGAAGATGGATCGGACGCAGAATTGACGCCTACCATGAAATTAAAACGTAGAGTTATTTTGGAAAAATTTCAAGGTGCGATTGATGATATCTATGGAAATACGTAGTTAACAAATTTAAATTTTTTATAAAAAATAACAGCGATGTTAGTACAATCTGTACTGACATCGCTTTTTTATTTTAGGAAAATAGCTTTTAAATAAATAATTCACTAAATTATTTTTTAGACTAATCTAAAAATGTAAATTTGCGACTCTAAAATAAAAATTTAGTAAAATGAAAAACAAAATATTCTTTTGGATAGCGATGTGTTTTAGTTTTTTTGGAACTGCACAAGAAGGGAATTTGACTGGTAAAATATTTTCCAAAACGACTCCTCTTGAGTTTGCTAATATTCAAATAGAGAATACAGCGTTGGGAACAACCGCTGGAACAAATGGTGAATATTCAATTAAAAATATTCCAGAGGGAGAGTGGAATGTAGTAGTATCGTTTACAGGTTATCTCTCTCAAAAACGGACGATTAAAATAAGTGCTTCACAGCCACAAGTAAAATTAGATTTTGACCTAGAAGAGTCTCAATTTTATTTAGATCAAATAGTGGTGACTGGAACTAAAACTTTTAAAAGGCAAACTCAATCTCCGGTTATTGTAAATGTGATTGATAGTAAATCTTTGGGAGATGTTCAAGCATGTAGTTTGTCAGAAGGTTTGAGATTTCAGCCAGGACTTCGAGTGGAAACAGATTGTCAAACTTGTAATTACACTCAATTGCGAATGAATGGACTGGGAGGAGGTTATGCTCAAATTTTGATTAATGGCCGCCCAATTTTTAGTCCTTTGACAGGACTTTATGGAATGGAACAAATTCCTACCAACATGATTGATCGGATTGAAGTCGTTCGTGGAGGAGGTTCTGCATTGTATGGGTCAAGTGCGATTGGAGGAACGGTAAATGTAATTACAAAAATTCCGGAGGAGAATTCTTTTGACCTCAATTATACCTACCAAAGTGTGAATGGAGAAGCTGCTGAAAATATTTTGAGTGGAAATGTTACCGCCTTAAGTCATAAAGAAAATGCAGGGATTTCATTTTTTATCAATCGTCGAGAGCGAGAAATGTACGATCATAATGGGGATAATTTTTCTGAAATTCCTGAATTAAAAAACAGCTCACTTGGCGCAAATTTATTTTTTCTACCCACAGAAAATCAGAAGTTAGAATTGAGTATCAGTAACCTTTCTGAGTATCGCTATGGAGGCGAAATGACGAATGGTCCAGCACATTTAGCTTTGCAATCCGAAGAAAGGACGCACAATGTTTGGATGGGAAATATCGATTATCAAATTAATTTCAATGATGACAATAGTTCCTTTATTTCCTACATCGCAGCGCAAAATACGGAGCGAGATCACTACACAGGAATTTTTCCAGATGATAGTTTAGCGATTGCCAATCATTTAGTTGCGCCACCTTATGGAGTTTCAGATAATACTACCTTTCAGGCGGGAGTTCAATTGAATCATCGTTTGCGCAACTTCTTTGGAGGAAGCAATGTGTTAACTATTGGAGGTGAATATGTGGTGGATGATGTGCTAGATGAGATTACTGCTTACCGATATAAAGTAGATCAATTGACCAAAACATTAGGTGGATTTTTGCAAAGTGATTGGGAAGTGACTCCTACCATAAATTTATTGACTGGGGTAAGATTTGACCAGCATAATTTAGTAGATAAAATTATAGCAAGCCCCCGAGCATCGCTTTTATATAAGTTAAAAAATACTACTCAATTTCGGGTGACTTGGAGTACAGGATTTCGAGCACCTCAAGCGTTTGATGCTGATTTGCATATTGCCTTTGCAGGGGGTGGGATTTCTAGAATTGGATTGTCACCTGATCTAAAAGAGGAAAGGTCGAATAGTTGGAGTGGTTCGATTAATTATGATTTACCGAAGGAAAAATTTATAGTAGGTTTTACAGCCGAAGGATTTTATACGTATTTGAAAAATGCTTTTTATCAAGAGTCGATAGGAGAGGATTCGTTTGGGGAATTATTTGAAAAAAGAAATGGTGATGGTGCAACAGTTCAAGGAGCTACACTAGAAGTACGAGCTAATTATGATAAAAAAATTCAATTGGAAGGAGGTTTCACTTGGCAAACGAGCGAGTACGATGAGTCTGTCGTTAATATTGAAGGGATCGAAGGGCGACGAGAATTTTTACGAACACCTAACCAATATGGATATGCAATGTTGACTATCATGCCTAATAAAAAAATCAATATTTCGGCCAATTTAGTTTATACAGGTAATATGGAAATAGCACATTTTGCTGGAGCGCCAGAACAATTATTTGATGAGTATTTGACTACTCCTTCTTTTACTGAATTGAGTTTGAAGGCAGGTTATACTTTTGATTTGAAAAAAATGGATTCGGGTTTAGAAGTTTTTGGAGGAGTGAAAAATATTACTAACGCTTATCAAAATGATTTTGATTCAGGAAAAAATAGAGATAGTAATTATATCTATGGACCTTCATTGCCAAGAACTTTTTTTGTTGGGGTTCGATTGAGGTCATTTTAAAAAAATAAAAAAGGAAAGAGCCTCCGAAGAGACTCTTTCCAATTTTTGTCAAAACTATTTTAATTAAAAATTAGTTTCTCACCACAAATTTCTTCGTGATTAGATCATGTCCTTCTACTGTTATAGAAATCCAATACAAACCAGCTTCGAAATTTTGCACATTAAATTCTAGGATATTTTGCTCAATTGGTAGATAAGTTCTCTCTCCCAATTTAGCTCCTCTAGTATCAAATATTTCAATCGTTGCAGGTAATCCCATAAAGTCTTTTACGATTACGTTAATCACTTCATCCGTTGGATTTGGATAAACCTCCAAGGTATTATTCATCACTACTGGAGTGGTTCCATTATTTGGATTAGTAAAACTACTTCCACATGGCCCAGGAACATGACAATTGTCAAATCTGGAGTTTAATCCCCAGAAGAGATTAGTCAACTCCGCCATATTAGGTTGGAAACTACCACAAGTATTACTGCATTGACAAGCCATAAATTTATTGCCGTAATCAAGCATGTCATTGACTGTAGGGTTGTCTGGTAATTCAGCTAACATCCATCCTGGAATATTCATACAAGCCGCACTTAATGCGAAATCTCCAAAGTCTAATGAACCAGCTGGGTTTAAAGATTCGTTGTATCGAATATTTAAAATAGTCACGACCATTTGATTGATTAATGAATTATGAGTATCGCCACAATCTAGAGCATATCCAGCTGGTAATGAGACGGCTGCCCCATAAGAATTAAGCATATCTTGCACGCATTGGGTTTCATCTATCATA
The DNA here is from genome assembly GCA_964352225.1 of uncultured Saprospiraceae bacterium. Taxonomy (GTDB): domain Bacteria; phylum Bacteroidota; class Bacteroidia; order Chitinophagales; family Saprospiraceae; genus CAJQQY01. The sequence goes on from CAYGRM010000015.1 coordinate 39,228, forward strand.
AATCCACAATCAGTTCCATCTCCAATGACAATAGGATTAGCTCCATTGTCAAGGAGTGTATTGATGATCTCTTCAGAAGATTGGCCATTCATTTCAGCATCAGGGTAACCATAAAATTTTTGACTTAAAGTACAGTAGTTAGCGTTACAATTACCAGTAAATGTGATAGAACAAGTACCGTTTACATTACCACATTCATCAGAAATTTCTACCGTATATACTCTTTCAAAAAATCCATCTCCACTACATTGAGGCGTTCCCGTATCACCTATAACAGTTACAATCACTTCACCACAAGGTTCATCATATCCAGCAGCGACTTGATCTAAGTAATAATCTAAGCCATCAGGTTCAGGTACATCATCAATGGAAAGCATGGTCTCTGTGAAAGGAGCACAGCCACCATTAGGAGCCCAAGTATCTGGAAGAACCGCAACTTTAAGAACCAAAGGACTGAGTTCATTTCCACAATTATCATTGCCAGAATAATCGTAAACAATAAAACCACCATCACAACTATTCCATAGTTCGGTAGCCACAGGAGCTATCTCGCCGGAATTTTCACAGAAACCAGTTTCACCGTTTGAATAAGTGGCATTACCTGGATTGAATCCATATGCAGCCTGCCAACAATCAATAGTAGGAGGAACATAATTTGGTGCTTTGAGTACAGGAATAGAAGCAGGTTCTACTTGAATGACAACTGGATTGGCAGTCAATACATTACCACAATCATCTGTATCACTATATTGAATCGTCATCGTTCCGCCATTACATTCATCAACATTATAACTAACCGTAGGTACAATAAGTCCTGAAATATTACAATCTCCATCTAACCCATTATCATAAGAAGTGATCGGAGCTTGATAACTCTGTGCATCCGAGCAAGAGAGTGAAGTTGGGAAAGTAGGAACATCGATTGTCGGAGCAGGAGCTGGATCTACAGGAATGATAGCAACATTTTTAAGTAAAGATCTTCCACAATCATCTTCTCCTAGATAAATAACTTGAAGTTCACCTCCACAAGCATCATAAAAATGATTCATAATTGAAGAAGCATTACCTGAAAGGTTACAAGTCCCCAGTAATCCATTGTTAAATGAAGCAACAGGAGGGACAAAACTAGCTGCTGCACCGCAAGAAAGTGAAGTAGGCAGAGCAGGTAATGTGATAGTTGGAATTGGTGCAGGATTCACATTAATAACAATCGGAGGTATAGAAATAAAATTACCACATT
>CAYGRM010000016.1:0-8620 GCA_964352225.1 uncultured Saprospiraceae bacterium
CGAGTCAATTAGTTTTAAATGTATTGTCATAAAAAGGTTAAAAGTAGTTTCCTGTTATTTAGATTTTTGGGTTTCTCAATAGAAACTTATTTTACTTTAGCCGTTTCCTCTTTCTTTAAAGTGTCATACTCTCCCATTTGACTATATTTTTCAATACGTAATTTAATTCTTTTTTCTGAAGTCATCTCCATTAATTCAGCTACTTCTTTTTTCAAATGCTTTTTTAAGGTTTTTGCCATTTCTTCTGGAGCATTATGAGCCCCTCCAAGAGGTTCTTTGATGATTCCATCAATTAATTTAAATTCAAGCATATGATCAGCAGTCAATTTAAGTGCTTCAGCAGCTTGTTCTTTGTAATCCCAACTTCTCCATAGAATAGAAGAACAAGATTCAGGAGAGATTACAGAATACCAGGTATTTTCTAGCATAAAAACTCGATCGCCTAAACCAATTCCAATAGCTCCTCCTGACGCACCTTCTCCAATCACCACACAAACGATAGGCACTCGCAGGCGAGCCATTTCGAATAAATTTCTAGCGATTGCCTCTGCTTGACCTCTTTCTTCAGCTTCTAGTCCAGGGAATGCTCCAGGAGTATCAATCAAGCAAATTACCGGATAATCAAAGCGTTCTGCCATTTTCATTAATCGAAGTGCTTTTCGATATCCTTCCGGGTTAGCCATACCAAAATTTCGATACTGTCTCATTTTGGTGTTGACTCCTTTTTGATGACCAATAACCACAACTGTTTGTCCATCCAAATTAGCCAAGCCACCTACAATTGCTTTATCATCCTTAAAATATCTATCACCATGTAGTTCAGTAAACTTCTTGAACATTTCACGGATATAAAAAAGAGAATAAGGACGTTCAGGATGACGAGAAAGTTGAACTTTTTGCCAGCCAGTCAAATTGCTATAAATCTCCTTTCTCTCACTTTTAATCTTATTCTCTAATTCCTTAATTTTATCGGATACGTCAATATCTCCTTTTTCTCCCACCTCTTTGAGGTTATCGAGTTGTTCGTAGAGACTTTCTAACGGTTTTTCAAATTCTAAAAAAACCATAATTATTCTTTTTTTGGGTTAAAAACATAGCAAAATAGCTAAATAGTCAGGTGCTCCGTTTTAATATAATTAACCAAGGGACACAAAATTAGTAATATGAGGGATTGAAAGGTAAGATTTGAATTTTTTTTTTAAAAAAAATCAAAAGGTATTGCATAATTAGAAAAGGAATTATACATTTGCAACCGCTAAATAACAAAAGGGTTATTTAATAATTTATGGTCTGGTAGTTCAGTTGGTTAGAATACCTGCCTGTCACGCAGGGGGTCGCGGGTTCGAGTCCCGTCCAGACCGCACTTTAACTCCTTGATTATCAAGGATTTACGCAAAAAGCCCGATACGAAAGTGTCGGGCTTTTTTGTTTGGTTTACACATAAGAGTACACATTTTCTGCTCTTCGATTCATTGCTACTAGGCAAACCTTTCATCTCGAATAATTACCTTTCTATCCAATCTTCAATTTTATAGCAAGAATTTATACCATTTTCTTATATTTGATACTTTACTACTATGAGAATCGATAAATAAACAAGCAAGATTTAATTCATTCCACCCCAGAAGGTAAACGCTTAGCACAAAACTTCATGACCAAAATAAAAAAAGTATTCCTTGCCTCTTCTTCGGAACTTGTTGCTGACCGCAGAGAGTTCGAAATTTTCATCAATCGGAAAAATAAATTATTAGTTAGAAATGGCGTCTTTCTAGAATTAGTCATCTGGGAAGACTTTCTAGATGTGATGTCTAAAACTCGCTTACAAGAAGAGTACAATAAAGCTATCCGAGAATGTGATATTTTCATTATGCTTTTTTATTCTAAAGTTGGGAAATATACGGAGGAAGAATTTGGCGTCGCTTTTAAGGAATTTCAAGAAAATGAAAAGCCATTGATTTACACCTATTTCAAAACTGGGGCAGAAGAGTCCGATGAAAGTGTTAGCGCATTTCAAATTAAATTAGATGCCCTGGGTCATTTTTTTACTACCTATCAAAATACGGATGGGTTGCTGTTACATTTTCATAACCAAGTGGATAAGCTCATCGATAAAGGAATTATCAACGCCACGAAAAAAATGGTGGACTCAGAAGGAGAGCAAAGACAAAAATCTTTGCTGGTGAAAAAATTAAATAAAATCAAGGAAAGATATATTTTGCTAAAAGGAACAGATGCAACTATGGAGTTCAGATTAGAAATGGAGATCGAGGAACTGGAAAACATGATGGAACAATACAACTAACAAAAAGTGGAATATACTTACGAAGAAATAAATGGATTGGAAAAACAACTAGAGTTGTCGATGCGCAAGCTCGATAAACTTAAGCAATCATACATCATCATCAAAGGAACAGATGTTACTAGAGAATTTAGAATGGAAAATGAGATTGCAGAGTTAGAAAATGACATCCAAGAAGTAAAGAAAACTTTATCCAGTAAATTCAATTTCCATAACCAAGAAGGATCAACAATTTTAGAAGAGAAAATTCGACAACTAAATATTGAAGATGAATTGGGAATATTACACTTGGTGAATTGTAACCGTGAAAAAATGAAGGATAAGTTTTGGGATGAGTTTGACAAAAAAGAAAAAGAGCATTTTCAATTTTATTTTATTTCCTCTTGCCCTACTCAAATGCCGCACAGCTTTTCAGAACGCATGATTTATGAATTAATTATTGAAGAACTGGAAGAGGACGAAGAAGGTATTCATGTCAGACGGCACGAAAGTAATTCTAGAATCAAATTTTTTGATCTCCCACTTGGACGTAAATTGGAGCGATCACAACAAGAGTTTAAAAAATTTATTGGACAATATTTTCAATTCAAGGAAACCGAAACTTTGGATACTTTTCTAAAGACAGGCATTCCAAATATGGACTACGAATATGTAGCCATCGTATTTGAAGTAGTAGAGAGCAAATGGAAAGATTTTTTTACAGAATATTTCCAATGGATCATTGATGAATTTTCAACCACTCACGATGCTGTTCCCAAATTTATGTTCTTCTTCGTGGCTACGATTGAAGGATTGCATAATGATCCAGAGAGTAAAAAAATGATGATACAATCCTACTCGGAATTGGTTCAAAATAATTCGACTGCCGCCCACTTGAGTCCATTGCAACCTGTCAAAGTAAAAGATTTAAAAGATTGGATGATGGAAATCGGAGAACGAAATCCTACCAAAATTCAAGAAGTAATTGATACGCTAGCGAAGGGCTTAAAACCTAAAAACAAGGAAATGCTTTTAGAAAAACAAATCCTAAATATGGCAGACATCGAACGTTTGCAAGAGCTGGTTTACAAAATAGGAAACCAAGAAAATAAAAAATAACGCACCTCAATTTATACTCAAAACATAACCAATTATGAGCTTCCATTTATACAAAAGAACAAAGACTAAACTCGAACTTCCAGATGTTCAAGTCAATCAACAATTGGAAAATCCTTCTCTGTATATCCCTTCTGAGGGATTGGAGAATGCAGTCAATGTAGCACTTGCATTGGGGCAGCCACTTCTGATTACGGGAGAACCAGGTACTGGAAAAACCCGACTGGCTGATCATATCGCTTGGGCATTTGGTTTAGGCGATGCCATTGTTTTTAATGCGCAAACGACTTCTACTGCCAAAGATTTATTTTATAGATATGATGCTCTTGGACATTTTCAATATAGTCAAACGAGTAAAGAATTATTAGAACCTAAAGAGGTAGAAGAAAAATTTATCGAATATCAAGGACTGGGAAAAGCGATTCGTGAAAAGAAGCGATGTGTCGTACTGATTGATGAAATAGACAAGGCGCCTCGTGATTTACCAAATGATGTTTTGGCAGCTTTGGAAAAACTAGAGTTTAAAGTTTCGGAAATTAGCGAAACTTATTCTGCTGATAAGACTCAAATGCCCATCATCCTCATGACTTCCAATTCTGAGAAAAACCTCCCCGATGCCTTTCTCCGTCGGGTGACTTATTTTCATATTCCTTTTCCAACAGGAGCGATGTTATTGGAAATTTTAAAAGCAAAAACAGATGCCCTTGACGATGTAAATTTGAAAGCGGCGATTGCTCATTTTGAAAGTATTCGAAAGGGGCGAAAAGTCAAACTCAAAAAGAACCCAGCAACTGCCGAACTCCTCTATTGGGTTTTGCTTTTACAAAAATTAAAATTCGATTGTACGAAGTTAGAGGACATCACTAGTTTATCTGAGGAAGAAAAGAAAAACTTAGGTATTTCCTATTCTGTCTTAGCCAAAAACAAGGAAGACCTTGCAGCTCTAAAAACAATAATCTGGGGAAAAAGTACTTCCTAAGTAAGCTACTAGAGAAAATTATTGAATGTCTAACCAATCGCTAAAATATCAACTCCTTGCTGAATTGCTTCGAAGTCTCGAAGCAGAGGGGTTTGTATTTGGTACTGGGAAGCATTTACAGCTACAAGATTTACTTGGTAAGTTACCCGAAATCCCCATTGAAAAATTAAAAGAGATCTTTGCTCCAGTCATCTGTACAAACGAAAAAGAGCAAGAACTTTTCTACACTATTTTTGACCAAAGCTTGGAGCGAGTACAAGCGGTTCACGAGCCTATCGAAGTAATAGTACCCACAGAAAACAAATCCCAAAAATGGAAGAAGTGGATTTTTTTATTGGCGATTCCTGTGGGGTTAGCGACTGCTTTTTTGCTAAGAGATTTTTGGACAGAAGAAATCATTTCGAAGCCTCCCTCAGAATTGCCTTTTATTGCTTTTACCATTCAATCTGGTGCTACGCAAACTATTTGCGTGGAGGAAAGAATTGAAAAAGAAATCTTAGAAAAGTTTGCTCCATTTACTCAATCAGGTACTGGTTCAGATAGCCTTAGTCAAAGCGGAGAAACAGAATGGGGTACTTTCAAAATAAAAAAAAGAACTTGTTTCGAATATACTGCCAAAGATAGCATTGGTAAAGATTCCATTCGATTATTTTTGATGGATAGTTTCGGAAATAAACCGAGCGTAATTTTTTATCCAAGTATTGAAAAACCAACGATCAAGCCTGAAAAGAAAAAAGCACTTTTTAAAACAAAAGCCTATCCGATCGAAACTGATATTCGCAGCCTTGAAATCAAACCATTAATTGGTTGGGAAAATTTTTATGCAAAAAATCATTGGTGGCTTAAGCCGCTGTTCATAATTTTATTAGCAGCATTGCTATGGTTGATTTTAAAATATCGAGATGACAAACGAAAGAAATTAATTGCAGAACTAGAGAGCAAAGCAAAGCCTCCCTATGTTTGGAATATTAAAATAGAGGATGTAGAAAACATCCAAATGAACGATGTCTTTTACAGCATCCTCAACAAACTTCGCCGAAGAACAGATGATGAATTTTCTCGGCTAGATATTCCAAAAACGGTAGAAGCAACCATCCAAAAAGCAGGAATGGCTAGCTTCCAATACCGACAACTTTCTCGCCCGCCCGAGTATTTATTATTGATCGATCAGCAATCGGGGGCCAATCATCGAGCGCATATTTTTGATTTTTTATATCGATCATTTAAAGAAAATGAAATCATCGTTGAGCGGTTTTTCTTTAATGGAGATCCTCGCCTATGTTTTAATGAAGCCAACCCCAAAGGACTTAATATAAAAGAACTACAACATCGCTACTATAATTCTCGCTTACTTTTGATGAGTAATGCTTATAGTTTACTCAGTCCTTTATCTGGGAAACTCACCAAATGGGCTAACCTTTTTGACCATTGGAAACAAAGATCTATCCTTACGCCAATTGCCACTCAAGCATGGGGCAAAAGAGAAAACCGACTCCAAGAATCTTTTCGATTATTACCTGCTACTTTGCAAGGGTTAAATTTTTTAGTAGAACAATTAGATGCAGGGGAAGACGAAAACTTTAGTGACTGGAAAGAAAAAATAAAAGATGCACCCACCGAAACCATCGAACTCCAAGGCGGATTATTAACTTCTCTTCGATATTATTATTCCGAGGAAATGTTGCGATGGATTGCGGCTTGTGCGGTTTATCCTACGTTGCATTGGGACTTAACTTTATTTATCGGAAAGCTGTTATCTACACCTGATAATGATTTGGTATCGGTAGATAACTTGATGGAAATTATTCGCCTTCCATGGTTTGTCGAAGGAGAAGTTCCAAAAGAAGCACGAACGGTATTGTTAGCTTTTTTAGAAGAAAATCATCCGAATACTTTGCAACAAGTGCGAGAGGGACTACATGAACTTTTACAAAAAAATCATCCACCAAAAGACTCCGTAGCCTACGAGGATTATCAAATGAATATCGCTCTCAACGAATGGCTATTCACCCAAGACAAGAATAAGAAAAAAGAACTTGAAAAAGAAATTGCCAAATATCTAGAAGCAGGAATCGAAGCTGACTTCACCGTCATCAAATACTTAGACCGAAAGCGAACTCCGCTTGACTTTATCGTACCGAATGCTTGGAAAAAATATGTTCATAAAGCTGGACATGTAGGGCTAGGGATGAAAGATATTTGGAAAGATGTTTTTTATTGGGCGCTGCCGATTTGGTTGGTGTTGAGTGGGATGGCATTGTGGTATCAACCTGGAGAAACTTGTGAAGGAGAATTGGTCACCTATCTTACCCAAGAAAAAGAAAAAGAAATTTCACTTTGTATCGATAGCCCTGCTGACAAAATTTTATTGAATGAATATTTGGCACGTAAAGCAATTACCGAAGCTAATTACGTAAAAGTGGATAGCATTGTTTATGTAACGAACCTTATTGCTGGAATAGAAATAGCCCAAGGAATGGGTGTATTGAATTTAATAGGTGATTTTACTATAGCAGATAGTTTAGCGTACCAAGCATTTTCCAAAAATATTGCAATAGAATTTTATAACCAAGGTGTTCCCTTCGCCAACCAAGCGGATAGCCTCCGAAATTTAAATGACACCACTAGCCAAATTTTAGCCGATAGTGCCTGTTTCTTTTTTAAAAAAGCTAGTGTTGTAGATGATTCAAATTTGGATATTAAAAAGGATAAAAACTTGATGTGTGGACTATCCACTTTAGCAACCATTTCAACTGCTTCAGGTGAACAAATATGCGAAGCTCCATGTACGATGACATTTACTAGCATTTCTCAATCACCTAATAACTTAAATTTTGAATGGGACTTTGGAGATGGAAGCGCACCTGTTAATAGTAATCTTAATAGTAATAGTTCTTCCATAAGTCATACTTTTAAAAATGTAGGAGAGTATTTGGTCAAATTAACTGCTAGTAATTCACAAGGAAGTCAGACCTCAGCTATTCAGATTAAAGTGATAGAACCCAATCTTGATTTAATCAATATCAAATCAAAAGTCCTCGATGCCCAAACCCTCGAACCCATCTACCGTACCCTTATCACCGGTCAAGACATCCGTACCCGTACCGATCAAGATGGACAATTCGAACTTTCGCTTTCCCAAGCACAAGCCAACGCACCGCTAAAATTAACCTTCACTTCAGAAGGATATGTAACACGAAGGGAAACGATTACTTTCTCCAATACCACGCTTGACACCATTCAACTTCAACCAATATATATCGACCAAGACCCCATACTCACCCAACAGGGTGACGAAGTAGAAAGACTCCTTAACGAAACGCTTGCTACCCTACAAAAAAACAGCACAAGTAAATGTTCAGCCATTGTCGAAAAAAACATCCAAGCATTGGAGGATTCATTCGTTAATATTGACTTGTATCCTATGGAAGCTGCCGTAGCTAACCGTGATGAACGAAACCGTCAAGCAGTCATCAACTTCCGTACAGAAACTACTGCATTGCTCCAAGAAGTACAAGCTTGTTTAGATAATTCTGATCCGATCATTCCGATCACTCTCCCTAAAACCACCTTCGTCAAAGGCGGAAAACTCAACCTCGGCTGCACCGAAGAACAAGGCTCAGATTGCTACGAACGCGAACAACCAAAACGAGATTCTGTCGCCATCCGAGACTTCTATATCGGCACTTATGAAATCACCAATGAAGAATTCGCAGCTTTCCTAACCGACAACGGGGAAGGAAATAAAGAAGAAGGTGGGGTAACGTGGGTTAATTTAGAAGGAAAATATGAAGACGTAGTCTGCGGAATAGAAGAAGCCACTCCCAATCAATTCAAAGCGAAAGAAGGCTTAGAGAAACACCCGATGATCTATGTGTCTTGGTATGGTGCAAAAGCATATTGCCAATGGTTAAGCAAAAAGACAGGTAAATCCTATCGGCTCCCTACGGAGGCAGAATGGGAATATGCCGCCCGTGGTGGAAGTAAGAGCCAAGGTTTTAAATTTTCGGGAAGCAATACAATTGGTGAAGTAGCATGGTATAGTGAAAATAGTAATCGTAAAACACACCCTGTAGGAAAAAAGAAACCGAATGAACTAGGCATCTATGATATGAGCGGAAATGTATGGGAATGGACAGAAGATTGCTGGCATGAGAATTATCAAAATGCTCCAAAAGATGGAAAAGCTTGGCTCGAAGCAAACCAAGGTGACTGTTCTGTTCGGGTTCTTCGTGGCGGCGGTTGGA
>CAYGRM010000016.1:8720-39497 GCA_964352225.1 uncultured Saprospiraceae bacterium
CTGTTCTGTTCGGGTTCTTCGTGGCGGCGGTTGGAACAACAATAACAACAATTGCCGCGTTTCGAATCGCAACAATAACAACTCCAACAACAGGAACAACAATAATGGTTTTCGTGTTGCCCAGCACTCTACCCATGCTCAGGTACTCAGGTATCTACTGCCAGAATTCATAGACAGTAAACCGCTTTCTATGGAGCGTGCAAAAGGTATAGTCCAGTACGGACACCGGCGTACATCTTAGTGATGTACCGAAAATAAAACGGAGGGAGTGAGGCTGGTAGCGCAAGCGAACGTCTTGTCTGCTCGTTAACACTTATAAGTGTTACACGAATATAGGTAACGGATTCCATCCGTCAGTCTACAAGTGTAAAAAGAAGAAATAAAGGTGTGTGACGGGAAAGGGTTTTGTTCCCATGTGCATGTAGACTGTCGGATAAACATACGAGTCCGCTTCCTAGATTCGTGTAAATGTAAATCATTTAGCGAGCACTTCGGTTGTATCGCACCACAGGGAAACTTTAAAAAAACCCTTAAGCCTCTAACATTTTTTTTACAAACTCCTTACCTTAAAAATAATCTTCCCCACTTTTTCTGAGGCTCCAATCGCGATAGAAGTTTTATGAATTTCACCAGGAAAAAGTAGTAAAAAATGACCATCCTTTAAATCAATCGTTTGCCCGATGGTTTCACAATTTAAAAAATCATTTTCCTCATCGTAGGGTTTCGTTATAGTAGATTCCTCTTCCGAAGAGAGTCCCACTCTTTCTGAACCCGACAACACCCAATGCACATCAATGTATTTTTTATGCCCTTCCCAAAGTGCTTCTGCTGCTGGTCTGGTTTCATATTCAGCCCCAATAGCAAAAAGGTTTTCGCCATCAATTTCCATTTTTCCAATTTGAAATTTTAGTTTATCAAACTCATTTACAAATTCTATGAGTTTTGGAAAATGTGGATGAATGGCGATGTATCGGTTGATGTTTTTTATATTATCGTAAATCATAGGGTAGGAGTTGTATTGGTTTTTTTTTCAAAAAAGTTAATCGCCTGCAAAATAAGTAAATGAAGTTATTAGTACCAATTTAATCGCTCTCGCTGATATTCCGCATTGGGGTGAAGTGTTCCAAAAGTATTTGGCATTTATTGAAAGAGGAATTCCCTATTTCGTCCGCCTATTCACTTTCCTTCCAGGATAAAAAGAGCTCCGTCTTTGTTTCCTCTCCACCATTCCCCATTCCAAAATCTTAAAAGCAAACTCCAACGCATTCACACCTGCAGCTTCCTGATTCCCAAAAATTCTCATTCAATTTCAGGTTTGTAGTATTGAAGTAAATTTAATTAGTCTCCGTTTTTGAGTGATCTAGGAATTTGACAAATAATAAATTTTTTCTTCTGACGGCTTAAACTCCTCATTTATGAGGATAAAACCTAAACCCTCATTATAGAGGATGTTTAAAGGTTAGAATACATCCACCTTTATGCCATCCTTATTATTGGTACTAGTTACCTTTTGAAACAATGGTTATTTATTAGCTTTTTGTTTCGCAACTACCCGTTTAGCTCAAATTATTTTAAAAGATACTCAGTATTGGTCGATAATTAAGTTTGGGCTCAAGCCAATATAAAAACCTTCCTTCTATTAAAAGAAGCCTTTAATTTCTATAACATTTAAACAACTTCTTCATAACTAAAACCATCTGTCATGAGACCATATTACATTTTTTTATGCTTTTTTTGTTCATTGATTTTAAACCCGCAGATTAAAAGTCAAGATTCAGTTCCCGTAATTCAGCCTATTTATTTAGAGATTCATAATCAGATAGATGCGGCATTTCATTTAGAAAAAGAGAACAAGGATTACTTTTTTTGCCAAAAGGTCTACTCGCGGCTATCCAATAATAAAATGGATTTGGGCTATCCAACCAAAATTCAAAATGGATGGAAAGATTTACCTCAATATTGGAATACAGGCATTGACGCTGCCCTAAGATGTGAACCTACCAAAAAGACTATTTTTTTTAAAGGGCGAGAATATTTTATCATTCAAAATGGATATCCAGTTGATACATTTCCAAGAAAACTTCCTGGAGAATTTAAAAATTTACCAAAATATTTTCATTCAAATATTAATGCAGCAGTCTATCTACCTAGTAATCATCGAATGTATCTTTTTAAAGGAAATCAGTATGTAAGAATAAAAGATAACAAAGTAGAACAAGGCTATCCAAAAAAAATGCCGGGCGAATTCAAGAACCTACCAAAAGAATTTTGTTCAGATATTGATGCAGTACTACACCACAATGGAGATACCTTATTTTATAAAAATGGTCAATCCGCTAAAATTGGGAAAATTACTTGTTCCCAAAAGGAAACAAAAATAGAATGATCAGCCTTTAAAATCTGACATAATATGAATTCAGTTTAATCTTTTATTTTGGATAAGTAAATTTCCTTTGTACCTTAAAATATGGTTATTTAATTTTTTTGACAAGGGGCAAGGATAAGTGATGGATTTTGAAGACGAAGTTTCTAATGAAAATATTTTTCTACATCCTATTTTTTTTGAATACTGTTCCACTTTGGGCACAGCCATTCCATTATGAAATTTTTGATACGCAGGATGGGATGCTTTCCTCGGAAGTCACCACTTTATATCAAGACTCAAAAGGCTACTTATGGATAGGGACGGTGGTGGGATTGAGCAGATATGATGGTTATTCTTTTACTAATTTCACTATAGCAAATGGTTTAACACCATCTTATGTACGAGGTATTCTGGAAGATAAGTCAGGGACTTTGTGGGTAGCTACGCATAGAGGAATAAGTTTTTGGAACGGGCAAAAATTTCAGGCAGTTAACTATAAAGAATTAGGGAATGAACTTATTTGGATAATCCATCTGTCTCCAAATGGTGACCTATGGGTAGGGAAGGATGGTGGTATCTCAGTATTATGCAACAAAAATTTACATCAGGCGAAAACCAATTTTCAAGAATCTGCTTTTCATCATTTTGACCTCCACGTAGATGTCAATGCGATGGCTAGCGATACTTTTGGCCAAGTTTATTTTACAGATTTTAATGAATTGTTGGTCTATGATGGAACCAATTTTGACAAACTGGGAACCGATGAAGAAGATGCCATTACGAGTATCTTTCCATTAAATAAGGATACCGTTTTAGTAGGTAACAGAAGAGGAAGTATTAATAAAATGGCAATGAATTTCAAAGCACCTTTCCAAGCTTATGAAAAAGATGCAGATGATGCCTTAACGATTTTAGCTCATGATAATCAACTTTGGATTTTAGATCAAAATGGTGTAAAAATTATTGAAGATGGGAAGCAAATTTATAATCATTCGCTGTACGAAACGGAGGGAATCAAATTATTACAATGCATGATAAAAGACCGAGAGCACAACTTTTGGTTGGGGAGTACAGAAGGCTTAATTAAGATGACACCTAGAGATTTTAAAATGCATCAAGGCGTTACCGATGCTATTAAAAACGGTGTTTTTTCACTAATTGAAAATGAGGAAGGGGAACTAGTCATAGGCGGTAATTCTATGCGTAACTATGTTCTGAAAGCAGATGGTAGCTATCAAAAATTAAAAATTCCCAAGCATTTTCCAAGAGGTGAAATGGTTGATATGCTAAAGGATCACAATGGTGATTTATGGTTTTTATCTTTTTGGGATGGTCTAGCTCGCTACCAATCTTCCACTCAGGTTGATACGTTTTATTATGAAGAAGGAATTACTAGAGGTGCTGATTTTTTTTGTGTCTTTGAAGACCAATCTTACAATATATGGTTGGGGCATACTACGGGAGCCTCCCAATTGATATTCGATTGGCAAGCAGATACCTTAAAGGAGGTCATCAATTATCCAAAAGAATCTGGAGTCAGTCACGGATCTGCCAAAAGTATTATACAAGATAGTTATGGCACGTTATGGTTTGGTCTTACTAATGGCTTGTATTATTATCAAAATGATAGCCTTATAGAATATACTGAACTACAAGTTCCTATTGTAGATATGGTCATTGACAAAAATAATAGTTTGTGGATTGCTACCCAAGGAAGAGGATTGTTGAGATGGAAAATTACAGGAGAAAAGCAATTAGAATTGATTGAAGCGTATGACCAAGATGATGGCCTCTCTTCTAACTTTTTATTAAGTCTGGCATTAAATCAAACCGATGATTTATGGGTAGGTACTTATGTTGGATTCTCTGTACTTAGAAAACAAGAAGGGCAATATCATATTATTAATTACAATCCAGAGGATGGCTTATTTAAAAAAGCATATCAAAATATTGCTTTATTCAATGACAGGCATAACATCATGTGGGCAGCAACTTCGATGGGTTTATTATCTTTTGACCCATCCATAATGAGCATGAATACAGTCGAACCTACTGTTAATATCAAAGGGTTAGAGAAAATTACTGGAGAAAAAATCGCCTTAGATGATTTTCCTAAAGATTCAGTTATGGTATTGACGCATGACGAAAACACCTTGACCTTTAGCTATACAGGGATTAGCTTGAAAAATCCCTCCAAAATAAAATACCAATATCAACTAGAAGGATTGAGTACTAGATGGAGTAATTTGACTTCCCAACGAGAAATTACTTTTAATAATCTCAATGATGGTACTTACACATTAAAGGTCAAAGCCTGCAATAATGACTTTATTTGGAGTACACAACCTGCGACTTTTACTTTTCGAATACGTCCTCCATTTTGGGAGACTTGGTGGTTTATTACTTTGGTGATTTTGGCTTCTACTACCTTGATTGCATTAATAGTTAATGATTATAAAAACAAACAACTCAATAAACAACGATTTACTATCTTACAGAAAGAGCAAGAAATGCAGCAATTAAAAGCACTTATAGCTGGAGAGGAAAAGGAACGCAAACGCATTAGCCAAGAATTACATGACGGACTTGGAGCCGTATTGGCGACCGTCAAAATGCGGATAAGTAGTATATCTGATAAGTCTCCAAGTATTGTAAATAATGATAATTATTTGAAAGCAGAGGAATTAATTGATGAAGCTTGCCAAACGGTTAGGGATATTTCTCATAGGATGACGCCTTATATTTTAGAACAAAATGGATTGGAGTATGCCATTAGTGAATTGTGCTTAACGATTTCTCAAACTCAAAAAATTGAAATTCATTTTAATCCTTATCAAATAGATTTAATTGAATCTGATATTTTAAATATTACCATCTATAGAGTTACTCAAGAGTTATTAAAGAATATTATCAAACATGCAGAAGCATCCGAAGTAATTGTACAAGTGACGGTGCAAGATGAAAATATTGAAGTATTAGTTGAAGACGATGGGAAGGGATTTGACACTACCCAGGTTAAAGGAGGGATCGGTTTGGATAATATTCGATCAAGAGTTGAATATCTAAAAGGTAGTTTGGAAATAGAATCTGAAATAAATAGAGGGAGCACTTTTTTAATTAAATTACCCTTAAAACCATAAAAATTATGTTCAATATTCTTTTAGTTGATGACCACCAAATCATTATTGATGGATTAAAATTATTACTTGAGGAGGCTCCAAATATTGACAATATTTATGAAGCCTTATCAGGTGAAGCCACTCTTAATAGTGTCAATACCAATGCTGTAGATTTAGTTTTACTTGATATAAATTTACCTGATAAAAGTGGATTTGAAGTATGTACTGAATTGAAAAACCAACATAAAGATATAAAGGTGATTGCCTTAACTATGTTTGGAAATGCTGGATATATTAATAAAATGATTAAAGCAGGCACCGATGGTTATTTGCTTAAAAATACGGGAAAAGAAGAACTTCTTACAGCGATCGAAACAGTCATGAATGGAGAACGATATTTTAGTAAACTGGTTACTTCCATTTTAGTAGCAGGAATGCAGGAGGTAAAAAAACCTAAAGCTTCAGACTTTATCCAGAAATTAACTCGAAGAGAAAAAGAAGTATTAAAGTTAATCATTGATGAATATACTACAGATGAAATATCTGCTAAACTTTTTATTTCTTCTACCACAGTAATTTCACACCGTAAAAACTTACTACGAAAATTAAATGCCAAAAATGTAGCAGGATTGGTTCGGAAGGCATTTGAGTTTGGATTAATTGATGAAGAATAATTGACGCCCCAAACATATCCGCAACATTCAAATATCCCAATTTAATTGTATAGAATTATTTTATACAATAACTTAAATAGGTTTGGCCACTTGATTTGGTTGAACTATTTATAAAAAACCTTATTATGAAAAACATACCTCAAATTTTTCTTGTGCTGTTTTTACTAGCAATTGCTTCTACTAGTTTTGCTCAGTTTAGTGACTTTAGTCCATCTGGAATTGGTGGAGGTAGTGCTTTATTTTATCCTAGCATTAGTCCACATGATAACAAAGTTATTTATGTTGCTAGCGATGTAAATGGAATGTTTTACACTAAAGATGGTGGCGATAGCTGGGACATTATTCCATCGAGAGATCTAGTGGCTACGACCGAAAGTAAAATAAATTTTACTAGCGATCCAATGATTTTATATACTGTTTGCCGAGACTTCCTTAGGGATAAAGACTATGCTTGTAAAAGTATGGATGCAGGTATAACTTGGGATAGTTTGGTACATCCAGAGTTAGATGGAGAAGTTGAATACGTATATTCAGATCCCAATCATATAAATCGAATCATCATAACTACTCCCACAAAAATGTTTTATTCTGAAGATGGAGGTGGAAGCATAGAAATGAAATATGAAGCAGTAGCATTGGATACTACAGGATTACATATAGGTGGTGTATTTTGGGATGGGTCAAATATTTATGTTGGTTCTACCGATGGTTTGTTAAAATCTGAGGATACCGGTGATAGTTTTTTTATAGAGCCTGTAGTTGGCTTACCTGAAAATTATGGCTTCTTGTCTTTTTCTGGTGCTAAAGAAGGGGATTCTATACGTTTTTTTAGTGTAGCCAGACCTAAATGGGATTTTTGGCCTGGAATATCGGGCAAAGACTATTGGTTAGAAGAGAGTATCTTTTATTGTATAGATTCAGATGGGAGTAATGGATTTCAAACACTAAATGGCGTTGATTTTACAGCGAGTAATTTTCCTTTTTTTACTGCTTCATCGCCTAGTGATATTAATACCGTTTATGTAGCGGGTGTAAAAACGATAGGTGGTATTCATCCTAATGTTTGGAAATCTACCAATGGAGGAATGACTTGGGAAACTGTTTTAGAAACCGAAGATAATGCGAATATCAAAACAGGATATATGGGAGATGGAGGTATCTTGGATTGGCAATGGAGTGAAACTGCGATGGGGTTTGGAGTTTCACCTACAGATCCTGATATGGCAATTATTACCGATTTTAGTTTTCTCCACATCACTCATGATGCAGGTGAAACTTGGGAGGCTGCTTACGTAAAACCAGAAGAACGCAACTTAGCAGGATCACCTATTCCTCTTGATGAAACTTATAGTTCTAATGGTCTGGAAAATACAAGTGTTTGGAATTTGCATTGGTCCAGTCCTGATAAAATATTTGCTTGCTTTACAGATCTTACGGGTATTTATAGTATTGATGGTGGTAATCAATGGTCTTTAGATTATACTGGATTGGATTATTTTGATAATGATGATTATACTCAAAAACGGTTTAATACGATTTATCATATTAGTAAACACCCTCAAAATAATACGATATATGCTTCAGCTTCTACGCTTCATGATATTTATCAGACACATGTATTAACCGATGATGAATTAGAAGGCTACGATGAAATTGGAGCAATTTGGTTCTCTAATAGTGGAGGAGAAGACTGGACATTAATTCACGAATTTGATGATCCCATTATTCATACAGCCATTGATCCAAATAATCACAATATAATGTATGCGGCTTCTCCTAATCCATATAACGGAGGCTTCTTTAAAACAACCAATTTATCGGATAACAGTAATGCAACATGGGAAATATTACCTAGCCCTGATAATACGGCAGGTCGAGCCAATTCTATCGATGTTTTAAATGATGGAAACCTTGTTTGTACTTATTCAGGAGGTCAAACTAATGGAGAGATTTTCACCGCCACCTCAGGTGTATTTTATAGCGAAGATGGAGGTCAAACTTGGGAGGATAGATCAGCACCAGAGATGAAATATTATACTAAAAGTTTAACCATTGATCCACATGATGTAAATCAAGATACTTGGTATGTGGGTGTTTTTGATGGCTGGCCTATTTGGCATCCATCTGTTAATTTAGGAGGATTATATCGCACCACGAACAGAGGTGATGATTGGGAAGAACTAGGCAGTTTTTATCGAGTAGAGTCCGTAACCGTTCATCCTGGAAATCCAGATATTATGTATGTTGCTACCGAGTCAGAAGGATTATGGTATACTTCTAATTTAACGGCTGCCGATCCTGATTTTCAGTTAATTGAAGAATACCCATTTCTTCATCCTACTAGAACAACTTTTAACCCTTTTAACCAAGAGGAAATTTGGATAACCAGTTTTGGGAATGGTATTCGGAAAGGCTCCGATTTAGATGTTTCAATTACACCTTTGCTAAGTCTTAAAGTTTTTGTTACAACTGCTCCTAATCCTGGAATTGATTTTATTAATTTCCGCCTTAACACGGATGCTTTAAATCAAAACAGACAACTGAGTTTAAGCATTTTTGATTTATCAGGGAAACTAATTCTTGAAGCGCCATTCTTAAGTTCAGCCTACCAATTAAAAAAATCACAAACGGGTGTAGGTAGTTTTATGTATCAAATAAGCGATAAAAGTAAGAGACTTGCAGTAGGGAAAATTATGTTTTTTGAGTAAAAACGATTAATTGCTAGAAGTCAGATGCTAACATATCTGACTTCTAACAATTAAATAATGGCACACTTGATTTACAAGCCTCTCAATTTATTATTTTTTAAGCGCAGCTACGGCTAATATTAGAGCAATTTCATCTGCTGCTTTTTCCCAAGAAGTTTTTCCTAATTTTCCACTTGCAGCTTTAGCTAGATAATCAATATGAGAATCAGTTACCTGAACTTGGTTACCAATTACTGGAATATTTCCAACTAACTCGTTGGCAACGAATTTTATAATCGGGGTAACTATGGCGAATCCCTCTTTAATTTTCCGTTCGAAACTAATCAATTTACCTTTAGAATCAAATGTAGCGGTGAAGTAGTATTTATCATTTCTCGCAAATTTGATAGCATGGCTGAATCTTCCAGTCACAACTTTATGTGATCCTTTTTTAGTTACTTTAATCGTTTTCCAAAAATTAAATTCGTGTCCGAACAACTTGATTTCATTAATCGCTGGACCAGATAAGGAGGCATTAACAGCCTTATTCATATTTGATAATTTTTGAGGCTTACTTTTGATTGGTTTTAATTTCCATTTTTGAGCATCCGACCTATTTAATTTATATTGCCATACTGGAGTTTTAGAAGCTTTTCTTCCTCCTTGTACATCAAGGTACAATCCGCTAATTTTAGCTTGAATATAAAAGTAACCATCTCCTGCATCAATTAATTTCCATTTTTGAGCATCCGTCCTATTTAACTTATATTGCCATACAGTTGTTCCTGACTTTTTACTTGCTCCTGGTATATCTAAGTACATTCCACTACACATAGCTTTGATATAATAATAACCTTCCCCTGCGGTTTCAAATTTCCATTGCTGAGCAGAACTTGTATTGGGGGTGTACATCCATACTTGTGTTTTTGCTTTTTTGCTACCACCCATTACGTCTAAATGAAGCTGATTGACTTTAGATATGATGTTATATACTAGTCGAGTATCAACTTTTTGGGAGATAGATGTAGTAGTGGCATTCGTTAAACTACTAAAAAAGAAACTGCAAAAAATAACTGTGAAAACTACTTTTAAATTTTTCATGATAATTGTTTTTTTATTTTAATAAAATGATTTTGATTAATAATTATATATCAAAGATGCTGCGAATTAGTCCTCTAAACATCCTCCCTTTTGAGGGTTGTATTCATATCCTCATAAATGAGGAGCAGCAATAAAAAAGGTGAAGGCAATAGGGGGAGAACAAAATCTTCGCTGGGAACGATATTAATCCATATAAAAAAGGCGACTCTGCATCTTACTGAGTCGCCCTTTTTTATTAATTGGTTTGAGTTAAAATCCTCATTGATGAGGAGGGAAGAAACGTTTTGGTGAAAAAAAAAAGCCATCCCGAAATCGGAATGGCTCAATAGTTTTTTTTAGCTAGGGATATTACTCTTTATTTAAAAGAATGACTTCAGCAAGGTTTTCTTGTTCATTAACTTCTAAAAAGTACGTACCATTATATATGTAATTGAAGATCAATTGCTCTCTAAGTACTTCAAACTGACCCTCGTTTTCTACATAATTGGCAATCCAGTTAATGGCCGTGATTCGATTTTGAAATTGCTTTTTCATGATAGAAGTTTTTTTAAAAATCAACTCTACCTAAGTTTCGTTGATCGATGAGTGATTGATAATATTTTAAACTTACCATACAAAGATGTCTGAAACGAAGCTTCTAAGCATCCTTCCTTTTGAGGGTGTGTATTAATATCCTAATAAATGAGGAAGAGAAAGATCAAGGTGGATTTGCTAAATAAAAATAGGAGATATCTAGAGCTTGTAGGATTTTGACCAGATCAGATGTCAGCCGAAGTGGT
This sequence comes from uncultured Saprospiraceae bacterium, assembly GCA_964352225.1. Classification (GTDB taxonomy): domain Bacteria; phylum Bacteroidota; class Bacteroidia; order Chitinophagales; family Saprospiraceae; genus CAJQQY01. Next base: position 19,446 of record CAYGRM010000016.1, read on the forward strand.
AAGTAATTATTTAGTCTTTAATATTACTGTATCAAAAAAAGGGTAGAGCAAATTTTAGCTAAATTTCCACCATAAATAGGAGAGGCAAATAATGGATTTAGTGTACCAATAAAACCACTAGGTTTATTTGATACAGTTTGCTACATATAAGAAAAAGAGAGCTTTATGAATATCGCCATACTTGTTCGTGTATCCTCTGATTATGATCGCCAGATTAGTGACCTACCAACGCTGTAAACCCAACCACATTGCTGCAAATAAAAATGCTTTTTCCTGAAGCTAAGAATCCTTATTTCCCCACTAGAACATAAATGCCTAAAAGGAATTTTTATTTATTTTAAAATAATAATGATACAATTCATTTTACTATATTTACTTCAAAGAAAACATACTGGAGAAGGTTATTTTATTTTCTAACCTACTAGAAAACCAACATGAACGGAGGAACAACTGCTCAAACAATTAATTGGGAAAAACTCGTTGAAGCCATCAAAAATGGGGAATGCGTTTTAGTCTTAGGTCCCAATATCGCTTCCATCCAAAAGGATGGAAAACAAGTCAATCTTCAACAACTCCTTGCGGAACATCTCACCGAAGAGTTAAAAAAAATCAATGCTAATTTTTCGCCTTTAGACTCATCCAACCTGGCTTACGCAGCCAAACAGTTGGAGGATGCCTTATTGCCTCAATGCAATTTTAAACAAGGTCGTGCTCGTGCCCAACTAGGTGAGCTGATTGAGGATTTTTACGCAAATTATGATATTTTGGATTTTCCAATCTATGGAGAATTAGCCAAATTACCTTTTCGGTTTATTGTCAATACTTGCCCCGATCATTTCTTGTTGGAGGCTTTGCATGATGAAAATAAGTTCGATGCAAGTAGTGTTTTTTACCATTATAAAAAACCAAGTCACAACAACGGAATCGATACCAACGATAGCGATATCACGCCCGATGCGCCCTTGATCTTTAACCTCTTTGGCTCGGTGGAGGAACCGGATTCTTTGATTGTCACCGAGTCCGATCAACTCATCTTTTTGGATACCATTTTACAACAAGAAAACACCGCAGGCATTCCCAATAAAATTGCCATTGAATTTACTTCGTCCAAAGACAAGGCTTCTGAAAAGAATTTTATATTCCTCGGTTTTGACTTTAACCAATGGCACCTGCGACTCATTTTACATTTAATCAATCGCTATCAAAAACAAAAGGAAACCTACGTGCTGCAAGCACCACAGGACATTTCTGAACTGACTAATTTTTTCTACAAAAGAAACTTTGAAGTCGGGTTCGTTGATTTTCCTCCACAGGAATTTGCAGCTAAGTTTTTTGAAAAAATAAACACGGTAGCAGCTACCCCAAAAGATCCTACTCGACTCAATGCCTTTATGATGTTTGATGAAGGTGATGAAGAAATCAAAAATACCTTAGACACTCATTTGGCAGCATTAAAAGGAAATGAATTTATCCAAACTTGGGATGAATCAAAAATTGCAGCTGGCGATGAACGCAGTCAGGTGATAGAAGATCGATTAAATCAGGCAGATATTATTTTGCTTTTGGTCACGCCTAAGTTGTTTAACTCCGATGAGATTTATGAAAAACAATTGCAACTCGCTCTGCAACGCCACGAAGAAAGAGCAGCTGTCGTGATTCCTATTTTGATGAAAAGCTGTATGTGGCAAGGTTCCATCATCGGCTCGCTTCCCACTATTTTGCCTCGTGACCGATCGTCCCTCGATACCCAGGATAATAAAGATGCAGCACTCGCTGATATCATCCAACAACTGGAAGGTTGGTGTGGAAAAATTTATAAAAGAAAAAAAAGGAAACAGTCGTGATAAGAACAAGTAAAAACTGAACCCTTTAATTAACTCTTGATTCCTCAAATCAAAACAAAATGAAACGTTACCCCGGAATACGACCTTTTACTGCCGAAGATGTTCACCTGTTCAAAGGAAGAGATGAAGAAATTCGAGACCTTTTCCAACTAATAGTACTGAATGATATCATGGTGCTATTTGGAAAATCAGGAACTGGAAAATCCTCTCTGCTCAATGCGGGCGTCTGCCCATTGCTTGGAAGTCGGGAATTGCATCCCGTTTTTATTCGATTGAATAATACGAACCTTCCGCCGGAGGAACAGGTATATGAATTATTGCATGAAAAGAAATACATCGGTTCAGACATTCCCAAAGGCTTGACGATGTGGGAATATTTCAAGCAATTTTGGTACGTCGATTTAGGGGAAGTTTATTCACCCGTAATTGTTTTTGATCAGTTCGAAGAATTATTTACCCTTTATAATCCGCAACAGCGAAAAGCATTTATCGAGCAATTTGCGGAGATCGTCAATGGGCATGTACCTGATGGTTTAAAACAAAAAATCAAATCCTCCTCTCCTGATCTGGATCCTAAAATAGATTGGGAAACGCCTCCGAAAGTTAAATTTTTATTGTCCATTCGTTCTGATTTTTTATATCTGTTGGATGAATTGTCCGCAGATATTCCAGCCATACTTCGGACTCGTTTTCAGTTGCAGATGTTGAATAAGAAAAATGCATTGGAAGCGATTACCCTACCTGCTGCGATGGCGGGTAATTATGAATCACCCAATTTTAGTTATTCCGATCCTGCGTTGACAGAAATAATTGAGGAACTGGGAAAAAAAGAAACCGACCAACTCAGCGGTGATCTTCCTGAAAGTGAACTTGAAATCGAAGCCTTCCAATTGCAACTGCTTTGTCAACATTTGGAAAATGATATTATAGCCAAAGGTCACCCTGAAAACTTTACCATCACCCCCGAATTCTACGGAGGAAAGGAAGGGATCAAAACGATCATCAAAGAATTTTATAGCGGTGTCATTTCCAGAATTCCACCTGAATATCAAGATCAAGTAGAAACTTTACTGGCAGTCAACCTGATTCGGAATAAGCGTAGAATCATCATGGAAGAATCTGCGATCATCACAGATTCCAATATCCCTAAAGCCATCCTGGATCAACTGCACGACGAACGAATGCTCCGAAAGGAAGCAAGGACGGGAAATTTTTATTATGAAATCAGTCATGACACGTTGGTCGCTCCTGTCTTGGAAAAGTATGCCGTCATCGCTCAAAGATTAGAAAAAGAAGCAGCACTCGCCAGAGAAAAAGAACTGGCAGAAGCCAAACGAAAAATAGAAATAGAAAAGCAAAAAGCAGCGGAGCAAGCTAAGCTGAGGGAAGCGGCAGAAGCAAATGAGCAGCGTGCAAAACAGAGAACGCGACTGGCGGCAGGGATTTCATTCTTGGCGGTATTGTTGGCAGGGGCGGCTTTTTTGTTTTGGCAAAATGCGTTAGATGCAACTCTCCTAGCCCAAACAGAAAAGCAAAATGCGATTGATAAAGAAAAAGAGGCAATTGAAGCGAATAAAGAAACTAAAAAAGCATTGAATCTTGCAGAGATCGAAAAATTAAGAGCAGATAGTTCAAAATTAAAAGCAGATACTGCCAGAATGGAAGCCATAGAAAATGAACTACTTGCAGAAGCCAACGCTTTGAGAGCAGAAGGCAATTTAATTCAAGCGAATAAACGTTTTGCGAGTTATCTTCATTCTGAAGCAAGGAAGGCTTTTGAGGTGGAGGATATTCGCTTAGCGTATCTATTGGCGGAAGAAGCTAAAAAGTATGATAAAAATAGTGATAAAGTAAATTTCTTATTGGATACACTTCCTTATTATGCCTCACAATATATCCTTGATGGAATTGATTATTTACAAAGTCCTGACAGTAATTTTATTTCCATTCTTCAGAAAGGAAATGATGATCTTAAATTAATTGTGATGGAACTAGGGAGTTCTTCCCCGCCTCTTGTTTTCGATAGTATTCAATCCTCCTATGAACTTAAAAATAATTGCCAATACAGTCCAGATGGTAAATATTTGTCCTTTTTTAGAAAAGGAAATGAAGAAGAAGGTTATGAATTAAATGTAATTGAATTGGGGAATAGTTCTCCCTCCGGTCGTCATATTTTCAAAAAAATTGATGACAATATTAGAAATTATCGCTATAGTGAAGACAGCAAATATTTAACATTTCTTGAAAAAGATGGTTATTTTTCAAAATTAAAAATATTGAAATTAGGGAGTAGTTCTCTCAATCCCTCCTCTCTCCGTACTTATAAAAATTGCATGGCAAAAGCCAACTACCACTATAGCCCAACTGGCAAATATTTGACATTCTTTACACATTCTGATGATAAAAAAGGAAAAGGACCTTATTTAAATATATTAGAATTAGGGAATAGTTCACGCTATGATTCCTTTAAGTGTAGCCATGAACATGGTTATGAGAAAGTATACTATAGTAAAGACGACAAATATGTGTTGTATTATACTCATGATTATACTTATCGCAATAATTATTTAAATCATATAATAAAACTAGAGGGTAGTTCCGCCTTCGAAAACCATAATTTTGGATTCAGAAACTGGAAAACAACTTTTAGTTCAGACGGCAAATATTTGTTATTTTTTGATCAAGAAGGTACTTTAAAAATAGGTGAATTAGAGGGTAATTTCCCTTTCAATGAACGTCCTTTTTCATATTGCCGTACCCAAAGTCTCTCCAAAAGCAAATACATCAAAAATTCCGACGGTGAATATTTATTGTTTTTTAGTGAAGGCAGGGATAAAAAGTATAATCAATTAAATGTTTTAGACCTGAGGAGTAATTATTCCTCTTCTTCTTACATTTCTATTGGAACTTGCAATCGCGAGAACGAAAACGAGGACGAGGATAAATTTAATTTCAGCCACAGTAAAGACGGAAAATATTTGTTTTTTTATACACCAGAAAAAGAATTAAAGGTACTAAAACTAGGAGATAGTTCTATTTCTTATTCTTATAAAGACTGTTTTAAAGCCTACTTTAGCCCAGATAGCAAATATTTGTTATTTTATAAAAAAGAAAAAGAAAAAAATAATTTATATATATTAAAATTAGGGGGTGATACTGTTTCTACCCCTCGTAACTTGGGATCTGTTAACAGGCCATTATTTTCTCAAGATATAAAATATTTGTTTTTTCATACAGATGAATATAGTTTAAATATATTGGAATTAGGGGGTGATACCATCTCCAATTATCGTGTTTTTGAAAACTACAATGGTAATTATAGTAGTCTCATACAGAGCGGCAACTTTTTGTTTTTTCGTACAGCTGGAGATAGTTTAAATATATTGGAATTAGGGGGCGATAGCATCTCCAACCATCGTGTTTTTAAGAATGAAGGCAATGTAAGCGAGAAATACAGCTTCAGTAATGAATATGTGTTTTTTTATTCAACATATGGAATGTTAAATATATTGGAATTAGGAGGCGATACCTCCAACCCTCGTGTTTTTAATTACTCCGATAAAGCCAGGCTAAGTCCAAATAGTAAATATTTAATATTTTCTCAAAGAGCCCCAGGCGATAAGCATAAATTAAATATTTTGGAATTAGGAAGTAGTTCCTCATTTTCTGACCGTATTAATGAAAATCACTATAAATATGACGGCTACTTCGAGAGCGAGAGCGTGAGCTTCAGTCCAAACGATACATATTTTAGTTTTTATCAGAGGAATGGAGATTTAAGGGTATTGGAATTTTCCTCTAGTAAAATTAGAAAAATGAAAAATCAATATTATTGGAAAGATGTCTCCTTCATAGCTAATAATATACTATTAACTACTTCCGAAAATCCATTAACAAAAAGAATAATTTATAAAATTAGCGATGTCTCCCTAGGTGATAGAGAGCAAGCCTTCGAGTATTATAAAAAACACTTTTATAAACCACTAACTCCTGAGGAGAAAGAGAAATATGGAATAATTGATTAAAAATGTTTCTCAAGTACCAGTAAAAACAAAGCATTTATTTCATCTTGAAAATAAAACATAAAAGCAAGTATACTTTTTATACGATATTATAGATAGATAACTATAGCCATCCAACAGCAGGCTAGATGACCAATAGTTTATTTTTACTAAAATATTTAAAAACTTTAAAAACAAAACAAAATGAATCAACCAATACTTTCCTAGATCAAACAAATTGGAACCGCTTCAAATGATGTTGGACATGGAATATCGACGGATCAACAGGGTAATATATTTATATGTGGATATACCGGAGGAGAATTAGAAGCGGGACAAGCTAAAGGGCTAGACGATGCTTTTTTGGCGAAGTACAACCCAGCTGGTGATCAAGTCTGGATCAAACAATTTGGAAGCGCTTCAATTGATGGTGCACGTGGAATATCGACGGATCAATGGGGTAATGTATTTATATATGGATTAACCTATGGAGAATTAGAAGCGGGAAAAGCTAAAGTGGAGTTTGATGGCTTTTTGGCGAAATACAACCCAGCTGGGGATCAGGTTTGGCTCAAGCAAATTGGAAGCGCTTCAGATGATAGTGCACGTGGAATATCGACGGATCAATGGGGTAATGTATTTATATGTGGATTAACCTATGTAGAATTAGAAACGGGACAAGGTAAGGGGAGAGGTGATATTTTTTTGGCGAAATATGTTGATGAGTTAACTTCTACTCAGCAGCACCAATTGGTATCACGCAAGCTCGAGCAGTTATCAATGGAGATCGCTGAACTTAAAGCTAATCATGTAAATCCCAAGCTGGATCAAATTTTAGAGGATGTTGCCATACTTAAACATGTTGAACTTCCGATCGGCATTGATTCTAAATTAATTCAACTGGCTGATGAATATACAAAGGGCAGGAAAGGAAACTTAATCACAGAAAAAGAAGCTAAAGCGATTATCAAGGAGGCGGAAGATTCAGAACAAAACATTAGTGAACCCCGCAAAAAAACGCTTGCTCATATATATGCTTAATTCAGATGCCAAGGAAAAGATAATTATTGCATTGCTTAAAATGTAAATGGAATAGGTAGGCGTTCAAGTTAAAATATCCTCATTAGAAACATTTTGAACACACAGATTAATAGTGGAATATGGAAAATATTCATAAACTGAATTTTAATCTAAAAGTCTGCTCAGTAGATTAGAATAATCTAACCATGTAGAATATTAGGAATGTCTTTTTTACACGTGTGTACATTGTTTTAAAAAAGCCGATAAATATATTTGTATTAAGTGCAGGAAAACAGTTGCTTATCTTTTTATGAAAAACCCCTGTTTACCAACCGTGTTTTATTACGTCACGCAAATCAAAAAGGAAAATGTCTTTAGCTTGATTTGAAACCGTGTTGTCAATACCAATTTTCCTAAAATGTCTTGTTCAAAAACTTATTCGCTTAAAAATAAAATGCGGCAGAAGTTTTATAATTATCTTCACCCATCTCCAAATACCTAAAACATAAATGATATTTTTTTTCTTTTGTGTAGCTATACCCTAAAAATGACCCTTCAGGCTCTTTAAAATATTTTAGTAATAAAAAAATCCTGAATTTTCGATTTGAAAATTCAGGATAACTCAAGTTGAATTATTGCTGTTCAGCTACCTTTTGTATTCAAAAGTTCTCCATACACTCTTTGCCCCTGCTTTCCCATTTGCATCTATTCCCCATACTCGCCAACGACCTTTTTGACCGCGGGTCCACACAAAATCATAAGAGGATCTTTTAATGTTTGGAATAACTTTATATTCTTTTCCACATCTGAACACCACTTCCCCCTTTCACAATAACTCATACAATCGACTTCTACAGTATAAGACTTGGCTCCTGAAGCGGCTTTTCAAGTGAATTTAGTAGTAGTAATTGGTGAGGAAAATCCAAATTTTTTTTTTTAAATTTTTCCATTAACTGGGCTGACCTGTTGGGGAGCTTTGATCAGACTAAGTTTATTTTTTTTTGCAGCTTCTGCTTCTTTTCTCTTTTTAGCAGCTTCTGCCTCAGCTTTTTGTTTATTGCTGTATAGTTTACTATTGTCTTCTATTGCTGGTTTCCCATAATCATTAATTATTATACCTCCTCCTCCTCCTCCTTTTGGCGGTGGCGTGATGACTAAGGGAACTTGAAGTTTATTATTTGGGTAATTTAAACCCGTTATCATTTCTAAAATCTCTTTGACTTTAATACACTCCGCTTGGAAAGGGCTTATCGTTATGACCATTCCTATTAAATTCCTATCCTCATCAAAGACAGGTCCACCAGAACATCCAGCTTTAATATTATTAGCCGTAATCGTAAAAATTCCTGTATTGCTGTTCCACACAGGAACATTAAATTCTTGTAAAGTATTATTATTAATCATAAGCCAACCTTGACCTAATGAAAAACCAGGATGCCCAATCACTAATACATCTGTTCCCAATTTCTCGGTTTCCTCATTCATATATTTAGTGGTCAATGAAGGAAAAGGCAATGCGGTCGAGGAGTGCTTGGAATGTTTTAGCACATCCATGAATGTCAGAGATAGCAAAACGTCTCATGATTTTTGAAATATTTAAAATACAATTTGAACTAACATTGAAAAATTCAATGTGACAAAAAGTAAGAATGATGAAAATGATTTTTTTTGAAAACTGGGTATTAGATAGGTGCCTCCGTGAAAGGAGGCTAAGCTCATTTCAGAATGGATTTCTGTGAAGAGGAAAGATGAGTTTTCATTATTGTAAATGTATTGTTTTATTTCCGCTATTGATAACTTACATGTTACGTTTGGGAAGGGAAAAACGTTCACTATGATTTAATTAATTAAAATCTTTTTCTTTTTGGGAATTATATTACTTCAAAATGAGTTATGACTGTCCAATTAATTATTCTTAAAAGAATAAAAGGACAATGATAAAAGCATTCACAGATGAATATCAATGGTTAAGTAATTTCGAGCCTTGTGAAATTACATATTATGGAGTTACCTATGCTTCAGTTGAACACGCCTACATGAGTGCCAAGTCAGATGATGAGGAGTGGAAACTATATTGTGCAGATGCTAATATTCCTCCTGGAAAAGTCAAACGAAAAAGTAGGAAGATTGAAATTAAAGAAAGTTGGGAGGAAATTAAAGTGAGCATCATGAAAGAATTATTAGTATTGAAATACGCACAAGAGCCTTATCGAAATTTGCTTTTGAATACAGGTGAGGTATATATTCAAGAAGGCAATAATTGGCGAGATATATTTTGGGGCGTGGATTTAGAAACTGGAGAAGGGGAGAATAATTTGGGGAAGTTGATTATGGAGGTGCGGGAGGAGTTGAAAGTAAATGTGAGAAAAAACTAAATGGATTTTCTAATTCTAAAAATAGATTTTCAAAAATTCTCACTAATTTAATGGGTTTCAAAAATTATGAATCTGGATTTAGCATCAAAATCAAACAAGCATGACAATACTAGAGAAATACCAAATCAGTTGGTTCAATGAATTGAGTTTCAAGCAATTCATTGAAGTCATAGAACAGCACAAAAAATACAAGGACTTCAATAAGCTTGGAATTTTGTTCGCTTTAAATGAAAGTAAAAAGCTGACTGTTGAAGAGGTTATTTCAATACGAGATTTATTCAAAGAAAAGTTTTTCAAATATTATCAACATCGAGCTTTTACACATAGTAGATTAATTCTTTCGCTAGAACAATTGGATTGTGAGACTGAAGAAGATTTCAAGAAAATAGAATATTTTTTTGAAGAGGCTTTCCAAAAGGCTATTTCAAAAACAAAAAAAGGAAAAAAAATACACACGATCAATCGGAATAAGACCGCATTAAATGACGCTTACAGCTATCGTTTTAGTGATCCCAAAGATGTCTTTATAAAACTTAATGCTAACCTTATCACAAAAAAATATTCCTTCCATAAAACCAATTTTAACAAGTATCTCAATGGACGAGAATCATTACCCAATTCTTTTAATAGTAAACCAAAAGTTTTAGGCGGAAAACCAACTGATGTCAAAAAAAATAAGAGAATTAAAAAAAGACAAGAGGGACTAAAAGCTAGCAAGCAAATGCAAGACGAAATTATGATGTACAATGAATCTAAAAATAGTAAAATTCAATTCGTCAAAAGAAAAGACATCGTTTCAAATCACCAAATAATTGGTGATTATTTAGCAAAGTTTCAAGACCTATTTTTTAGCGATGAAGACGTAGCTTTATTTGAAAAAGCTGGTAAAAAAGAAGAGTATCTAGCGATGTATGATTTGATGGATATTCCCAAATTAGAAATTGTAAGTTTTAATAAAATTATAGGGCTTAAACAAAAAGGAAGTATCGATGTCTTCACAAAGGAACTTTCACAAAAACTTTTTGAATTACTCTCTGAGTTGGAAGTTAAAGAGTTAATTATTTTGATTCCAATAAAATTAGATTTTTTAGAAGGGAATAAAAACAACTATCCACCGATTAAAAAAGCTAGCCAAAGCTTAAAGGAACTTATAGGTAGTAAATCTTATTCCGAAGCTTTACAAATTGAATTGAAAGAATTAGAGACTATGGTGGAAATATTTTTTTGGTTAACCCATGGAGGCAGATTTGATGCTCTAATGTTTTTTGATAGAGAGGAAAGGTTTGTATTTGATATTTGTAAACATGGTAATATTCATTGGACAGAATTTGAAAAAGAAAGTCTTAAAGATTGTGATTCTTTTTCAAAAGATTGGATAGAAATAGCTAGGTGTGAGGAGGATAACTTTATTGAAAAATAACAACTTAATGATTATTTTCACTTCGAGAAAAATTAACTCAACCATCAATTTTAAATATGAAACTAATAGAAGAAATCATCAACTATTTGTCAGGCGAAAATTTTTTAGATGAAGAGGATTTAATTTTTTTAGAAGAAAAAGGATTTTACAAAACACCACATAAGTTTAATTGTACCTGCCCTGATTGTATCGATGGTTACGACGGTTATGATTACGAAGAAGATGATCCATACGATTTGCATTTTTCAAATATTGACAATGAGGAGGCTCACAAAATAACAGACATAGAGGAATCCTTAACCGATAATAGAAGAAGAAAGCAAGGAAAAAAAGGAAAGCTCTTTAGCGGAAAATCAAAGAAAAATAACAATCGACGTGTAGTAAAGAAAAAACTACGTTACGTTTTTATATCTGATAAAAGCATTTCACTATTAGAAGATAAAATCCCCAAACCTATAAAAACTGAAATTGAAAAACTAAAAGGGAAATATTTTACTTCGTATACAAAATTTAAAAAAGAACTTTTTGAACACCTCCCCGAAACAGAGCAAGAGGATTTTAAAAAGTATACTAACGTAGTTAAAAATAACATTACCAGAGTTTATAAAATTCCTCAATACGAAACTAGAGATGATGGTTATTATATTACCCCAAGAACATTTCTAAACATGAAAAAAAATCCAGTCATCATTAACACCGTTGACTTTGAACTTATCATGAAGGCAAAAGGAAACAAACAAATTCAGCTAACTAATAAATATGGGAAAATTCTTCAACCCATTAGTTTAAAAAAATATTAAATGGAAACCATAACTTTAAATCAGGCCAAATCATTAATTAAAACGCTTGCTAGTAAGGAAAGCATATTGTTGCTTTCTCCTCCTGGTGTTGGAAAATCGGACTTGATAAAGCAAGCGGCATCGGAAGAAGGTTTGGAATGTCGATCCCTGCTAGGGACGCAAATTGCACCGGAAGATGTAAGTGGTATTCCGAAAATAATCAACGAACGTTCTGTTTTTTGTCCGCCACGAATACTATTGCCAGAAAAACCTGAACCTTTTTGTTTATTCCTAGATGAATTTCCAGCAGCAGCTCCTGATGTTCAAAAGGCATTGTATGCCTTGCTCTTAGAACGACGCTTAGGAGAACATCAATTACCCAAAGGTACATGGGTAGTTGCTGCAGGCAACCGACAAGAGGATCGTGCTCTGGTGCGACAAATGAGTAGTGCCTTAGTCAATCGGACTTTTGTTTTGCAAGTTAGAGTTGATGTAAAAGAATGGTTAGTTTGGGCGCAACAAAATAATATCCGAAAGGACATTTTATCATTCATTACATTTTTGCCAGAGGCTCTAATGCGGGATGTGCCTAAAGAGCCTGTTCCATTTTCAACTCCCAGGGCTTGGGCTTCTTTATCCAATTCGCTTGACTTAGCAGAAAAAGCTGGGATCTTAAATAAAGATTTATTTAGAGTACTCAGCTTTGGAAGAATTTCAGCAGCTGATGCTTCCATCTTTTGTACCATCGTAGAATCTAATCTTGATAATTTATTACCTATTGAAGCATACATCAAGTCACCTGAAAAACTGCCCACAGAATATACCTCCTTATGGTTTATTCTCAACTTAATTAAGTCTTCCGTACTGAATAATAAAATACAAGTTGATGCCGAGATTCTAAATAACTTTTTAATGGCATTACCACAAGAAATGCGTTTTGCTTTATTTGCTGGTGATGTAAGAGGTTGGGGAAATCTTGGGGTGAAAGAGGCATTGTTTGATTCGTTATCAGAAATCACAGGATTGATATGATAGATCAAAATGCCATATTAGAGTTTGCAAAAAAAGCATTACACTTAGTTAGGATAAATCTTCCCTACTTAGCAGAGCTAACTCATAACATTGAACTTGTAGCAACGGACAAAATTGAAACAGCTGGAATTTTTGCCACAGGTAGATTGATCTATAATCCTAAATGGTTAAAACAATTATCGCTTAGTGATGCTACATTTGTTATTGCTCATGAGGTGATGCATCTTGCTCTAAATAGCCACCAAAGGACTGATGCTGCCAATAGAGAATTATTTAATATTACCCATGATTTTATTATCAACGATATACTCAAAAAGACATTCAAAATTGATAAGGTGCCTGCCGATGGTTTGGATTGGGACAAAGAGTATAGAGACTATTATGACTTAGAAAATAAATCAGCAGAAGAATTGATGAAATTTATTAAGGATGCTATTTCGGATGGTTACATTCGTAAAAGTATTTTTAGAGACCATTGGAAGGTAAATTTAACTTCGAAAAAGCCCAAGGTAGAAAACCCTTTAGCTAACCAATTAAAAGAACTTTTTCCTGATAAAACTGATGATCAGGATATTTCCAATAAAAAAAATTCCCTCCCAAAAACTGATGTCTTAACGGAAGAATTTGAAAAAGCTTTATTTCCAAAAGCTACAAGTGAAATTATTTCCAATAGAAAAGCTACAATAAAAAATCACATCCGTAAAGCTTTGAGTGATAAATTGATGCTTGAAAAAGTTGATGTTTTTTTTAGTTCAAATCAAAGAGGAGGAAGCTCAAATACTTATCATAGAAATTATGAAATATTAAAAGGTCTATTTCGACCTCCTTGGGAATTAGCATTACAACAATGGTTGGAAGGCAATATAGTTGAAAAAAGATCGTACTCAAGACCAAGTAGAAGGGGCAATAGCTCAACTAGTGACGTAGTCCGGCCAGGGAAAATTCGTTTTGGTAATACGTTACATTTAATATTAGATGTGAGTGGCTCTCAAGCAGGTATTCAGCCTTATGTGTTAGGAAAGATTCATGAGTTTTGTGAACAAATGCAAATCGAGCAAATCCACATCATTCAATGTGGTACTCACATCACCAAAAATGAATGGGTTTATACTAATGAGTTATTAGATTATCAAATCATAGGAACTGGAGCTGGTGATTTAAGCCCCGCTATGCAAAATCTAAATGAAACTGCTGACGTTGAGAATGCCATAATCGTGACTGACGGTTATGAGGAAATACTTACCGAAAATGTTTTGTACGAAGTGCTTTGGGTTTTGACCGTTCAAAATTTAAATTTCAAACCTAACTATGGAACCGTGATCCAGCTTGATGCTTAAAACACTATCCCAACTAATTATCACCAGCCTCATCCTCCATTCCAATTTTCAACTCCACCGTTTTTCCTGAAATCAATGCATCACTAATTCGAATCAATTCAGAACGATCTTTTTGAGGGCCTGAGAAAAAACTGGACCGATCTGTAAATTGATATTTATGATGGTCAATCGTTGCCTCTTTATCTCTACTAGCCAAGTAAATAGCTTTCATGTGATAGGCAGGAACAATAGAGTCTATATTTTCGGTAATGATATAATTTTGGATTAACCATGAAAAATTAGCAATGGCATCATCCGCATGTTTTTCTGATTTTTCAAATTGCTTTTTTCTTCTCAAGATTTCTGCAACAACGAAGTGAGACAATCCTAATTTATCTCTGTAATCCATGGGACTCTTTTTATCTAAAAAAACAGCCGCTGCATTCGCCTTGATCGCATTGGAATAAGCTTGATCCAATTCACTTTTTTCAAGGTGCTTTTTGGCTTCCTCCAAACCCAAATTTAACTCCTTTACTTTTGCCTCCTCCTCTTGTTTTAGTTCATCAATTAAATGATTAATCTTTTCTATATTTTTATCCTCTTGTTTTTTGGATGATCCAAATAACTTAGAAATAAAACCTCTAGGTTTTTCCACAGAGATAAATTTGTTCTCTACATTTACTCGATAAGATTCATTCGTATCAATAAAAGTGATTCTCAAATATGTTTCATAGATCTCCAATTCCACAAAGTCTAATTTGCTTCGAAAAAGCTCTTGAAGGAAAAAAAGATTAGTTGTAGTTGGCAGTTGTTTTTTCATTTTCATTTTTTAGTTTTAGCATAAACTCCGAATTTAGAACAATTGAGTGATTTTTCATAGTATATTAATATTCATTTTTGAAAGCCGTTGTTCAGTTTGAATTGACATAATTTTCATTAACTTCAAATAATTATTTAAACATACAAATAACCTCTAACGAAAAAATGCAACACCTCCCCAAAGGCGCAGAAGCCTTACTTATCGCCATCCAAACACCCAACTTTCGCGGCACTATCGGAATCCCTGTTTTGTTATGGGGAAAACCAGGCGAAGGAAAATCTAGTTTTTTAGAAAGTTTATCGCAACCCAATTTCCCAGTCCTTACTTTGATTGCCTCGATTCATGATCCTACAGATTTTTCAGGACTGCCCATCATGCAAGATGGAAAAGTACATTACGCTATTCCAGAATGGGTAGAAAATTTTGGAGAAGAAGGCGAAGGCATTCTCTTCTTGGATGAGTTGACCACAGCACCACCTTCTGTACAAGCTGCATTACTTCGAGTCGTTTTGGAACGCAAGGTCGGCTTTCACGATTTGCCTGAAAAAGTAAGAATCGTATCGGCAGCCAATCCTCCTGATTTGATGACAGGTGGCTGGGAATTATCACCACCGCTACGAAATCGTTTTGTTCATTTGCCTTGGGAACTTTCAGCTGAGGTTTATAAAAATGCTCTGTTGAATGGTTACGATAATGCACCGCTTCCAAACATTTCAAAAGAAGAACATGCGGCAGCCTTGCAAGAGTACAAATTATTGGTGCATGGATTTTTAAGTCGAAATCCAAACTTACTCACGAGTTCGCCTGAGACAGATCGATATGGTTTTGCCTCTCCTCGGTCGTGGGATTATGCTGCGGCATTAATGGCCTCTTGTGCGGTTTTGAATTTGTCACCATTACAAGGGAACACCGAATCAAAAGTATTTTTGGAATTACTATCGGGTTGTGTAGGCGAAGGTATCACCGCTAACTTTTTAGGTTTTTTAAAAAATCTAAAAGTCCCGAATCCCGAACATATATTGGATGGGAAAACCAAAATCAAATTGGAGGAACTCAACGAGAGTGAATTATTTATTCTCTTCAATGGTTTCCGAAATCATCTCAGAAAAGGAATCGACGAAACGGTCTTTCTCCAAAGAAGTTGGGTGCTCATACCATTGATTGATGAAGTGATCGCGATCAATCGAAAAGATATCATTTTTCCCGCTGTTCGTGGTTTGGCAAAAGAAGAACATTTGCTGGCAAGATTGATTCAAGGAACCTCAGGTGACTCCGATGCCAATCAAGAAGTGATGGATTTTATTAATCGGTTTTTCTCCGAAAAAGCTTTTGAAGAATACGTCAATCTATTAGGATAAATGAATCAAGAAGTTCAAAATGCATTACGATTAGCTAGAGCTTATTGCGTTGAAAAGTTAGCTTGGTTTGCTCCAGCACTTTTCCAATGTCGAATTATTTTGACAAAAGAAGTTGCCGTTGCTGCTATTGATCAGCACTATAATATTTATTGGAATCCGAATACCATTGCTGAAATTTTAAAAAATGGAAATGGAGTAGTTGATACGATTCCTCAAATTGGATTTATTTGGATTCATGAAATATCACATGTACTTCGTCAACACTCGGATCGAGCTGAAGATTTAAAAGCCAATCCAAAATTATGGAACATCGCTGCTGATTTAGAAATCAATGATGGTAATTGGAAAGGGTTTAAGATGCCAAAACGCTTCCCCGGTTTGCTTCCTCAAGAGTATGAGTTGCCTATTGGGAAATTATCAGAATGGTACTACCATGAAATTTTAGACAACGAAAAACTAAAGAACAAAATCGAAACTAGTTTAGCTCATCAAGGAATAATTTGGGACGAAGGAAGTGGTATTCATAACAATGCTCGTCCGTGGGAACAAAATAGCGAGGGACAAAAATTGCATCCAATCGATAAAGAAGTGGTTGTTCGTTCGGTGGCTAAAAAAATGCAAGAAGCTAGAAAAGAGTATGGAGCTTTCCCGGGGAGTTGGGAGGTTTGGGTAGAAGAAATTTTAAAATCTCGAACTAATTGGAAAAAAATTCTACGTCATCGAATGAGTAGTGCCATAGCAACTGGAATTGGTTTACGAGTGGATTATACTTTTGCTCGACCGAGTCGTCGACAATCAGTTTATCATCCGATAATTACACCTTCATTTTCAGGAAGTCGAAGTGGAAGGATTACGGTAGTTGTCGACACTTCTGGTTCGATGGGCGGAGAAGAATTGGGGCAAGCTGTGGCTGAAGTTTGTAAAGTGTTGGAGGATTTTAAATTGCCTGTTACAGTCATTCCTTGCGATGCAAAAGCATACGAACCAATTGTTTTGCGAAAGCCTTCGGATAGATTTAAAGTACAAAAACTAAAAGGTGGAGGAGGTACGGATATGATCGTAGGAATTGAAGCTGCTTTGAAATTACAACCATCACCTGATGCTATTTTGGTGTTGACAGATGGTTATACGCCTTATCCTAAACAACCTTATAAAACGCCTGTGATTTTTGGGATTTTAAAAAAAGATGCCAATCAAAAAACACCAATTCCAAATTCACCGCCTTGGTCAAAGATGGCTGTAATTGATGTTTTGATAAAAAAATAGAAACCAAAAATGAAATTCAAATAGCTTTAAAAAGAAGAAACATACCTCATGAGAAAAATATTTACCGTCAAAAAAAGTGTGATGTCAGGTGCAATACTATTCTTACTTTTTGCACTAGTTGCATTATTTTATGCCATCGTATCTAAGAGCTACATTTTGTATTCGCTTGTTTTGATATTTGGAATTATAGGAGCTAGAAGTATGCTCATTTATAAAAACTGTAAAGTCATTTTGGATAGTAAGGGAATCGAAATCATAAATCTTTTTGAAAAATCAAAAATGATCAATTGGGAGAATGTAGCCGAAATAAAAAGAGAAACATTTCCAACTTCTGGTGTTTTCGTTTATTCAAAAGATAAAAAGAAACACAAAATATCTTTAGCAATTCTCTCAGATATCAGTCCTATTATTTTGTATCAATTAACCAATAATAAAAAATCAACACCAGCATCACCATCTTCTTCTCAAAAACAACTTAGCGAAATTGGGCAAACTATAGTAACTGGAATTGAGACTTCCTTCAAAATTCCAAAAGAAAAAATAAAAATGAATAAACCTATTCGAAGTAGCTCGACGGAAGATACATGGGGATTTGATATTTCTAGTGTTGAATTTATGATGCAATGTTTAGAAGGAGAACTAGGACTTCAAATGAAAGAGGAGGATGCTAATTTTTGGGGAGAAATCATGAGTGAGAAAAGTGTGGCTGAATTGATTTCTATTTTTGAAAAAATAAAAGGACAAAGCAAGTTGACACCCGAACAATTAAATCAACTCATGGAATATGAAGAGCCGATAAAGGTTTCTAATCATCCCATTTTTAAGGAAATCATTTTGGGGGCTCCTGTCGAAAAACTCATATGGCTTTTGGGGGGTGATTTTCAAGAGAATAAAAATAGTCAATACACTAATCGGCATTATCAAGAAGAGGGAATTTCTTTTTCCTTTAAAGCAAATGATCCTTTAAAAAAATTAGATTCCTTTACCATCGATGAAAATTTTAAAGGTATCATTGACAAAAATGATTTCTTAATTGGAGATCAATTTTATAAACCTTACCAGAAATTTGGAACACCTTCAATTGTCTATGTTGATAAATATGGTCTTGCTCAATACCCGCAGGAAGGATTATTCTTTTACGTTGATAAGAATGAGGAAGGTAGCGTCACCACGAAATCCATTATTCGGAAAATTCAATTAAAAAAACGATTTGGAAGAATTACTTAATGAAAAAACAAGATTAAATCCTCCTCCTATGAATCTCCGATCGATTTACGACTATCCTGACAACTTCGATATTATTAATGAAGCAGGACATCATTATTTAACCCATCCGGATTTACTATTGAACATTAAATTTCATGTTAATACATAATGAATGATTTTATAAGTTAAAAATCTTCTATCCAATGGAATTATTTTTCTAGAAATGGAGTTAAGGTGGTTCAACGTTCTAGAAACTGAAAAGTGTAAACCTATATCAGGATAATACAAAACAACTTCACTTCAAATATGGATTACAATAAAAACCGATTTAATAATGATGACGAAAAGTCTAGCTTAGAAATAGCGGATTTTGAACCCTTCTTTCTGTCCTATTTTGGGATAAACATCCCATTGAATTTAAAGCCAATATTTAATATTCCAACTATTCCAAAAAAAGAGAAAGACCAATTTCTCAATAGAATAGAATCAATTGATGATATTAAAGATTTTTTTAAAATGGAACATGTCGAACGAGAATATTTAAAACTCATGAGTTTACGTACTTTACCTGAATCAAGGAATAGTAATATAAAATACTTGAAAGTTTCATCAGACTTTGGCAAGTATAAAGAAATGACAACGCAAGAATTAAAAGACAAGAAACAAGAGTTGCGTAAAATGGTAAAAGTTAGCTGGTTGTCAAATGGAATAGGTGAAAAGTATATAACAATAGGCGTCCCTAATATTGAAGAACTACCAAATGGAATTTTTCAAATGGGGTTACAAAGTAGCTCTACAAAAGACTATTTTAAATATGTGTCAACTACAGAAAATAGAAAAGTTGGAATCAGATTTAAATTATGGTTTCAGTACGAATCGAATAATGAAAAAAGATTAGAGGAGATAGCACGGTTTTTTAAAGAATTTGAACGCTTTGAAGAGCAAATTAAAAACTATGCAAAACTAATGATTTTTTACTTTGATGAATTGGGAACAAAAAAAATGAAATTGGAACTTAAAGACGCATCAATAGTGGAATGGCAAAAGAGTAGTATGCACCCTAATTTAAATTTTGATTTTGATGAACTGTATAAAAAAATAAAAATAGATTCAAATCTTTAACAACTAGAATCATAAAATCCTATTATCAAAACCTGAAATGCTGGTACTTAAAGACACGATCTCAGAGGGCAAAAAAACATTGTTTTCCAATTTAGCTTTTCTGGTTTAATTCGAGGTAGGAGGATCTTTTATTTTCCCTTAAGCCTTGCCACAATTTGGTCTTTACTGAATAACCTTCCATCAAGAACGATACGTAATCAAATTATTTATGTAAGAAATCAAACCTAGAGTCCGTCATACTTATAACAGATTAACTCAAAGCAATCACCTTGCTTCACAACAAAAAGTTAAAGTATGAAAAAACAAACTCTAGAAAGAGTGCGCCACCAAAAGCGTATTTTCTGCGGATTAAATAGTGTAAGATCCCTTTGTGAAATTCTCAAAATAGATGCCCGTAAACTTGAGTTGTTAGCTCACCAATCTCAATATAAAACTTTTGTAACTATTCAGCAATAAAGGTTACTGATTAAATTTTGAGGAATAGCATTATTGG